>JACDGI010000742.1 GCA_013821665.1 Anaerolineae bacterium | reverse complement strand
ACCCTGAGAGGATGCAGTACATTACGGAACAGTACTCGCAAGGCGATGCCTACCTTCTCGGACGCGTCACCTATGAAATGCTGTGGCCGGGTTGGTCTACACAGACCACGGGCGATGGTCCCGGCCCAATCCTCAACCAGATGCATAAATATGTGGTCTCAACCACGCTCACGACAGCGCCTTGGAAAGAATCCACCATCATCTCAAGTAATGTGGTTGAAGAAATCCGGAAACTGAAGCAGCAACCGGGTAAAGATATTATCATCGATGGCAGCGGCACCTTGGTTCAATCGCTGATGGGAACGGGTCTGATCGATGAGTATCGCTTCTTAGTCCAACCCTTCGTCATGGGCAGGGGAAAGCGCTTCTTCCCGGAGGGAACGCCCCCGACGACGCTGAAACTTGTCGAAAGCCGAACGCTGAGTTTCGGCTCCCTTGCTCTTATCTACCAACCGGCCTAACCAACATAAAAAACCTGTGAAATCGCAGGTTTTTTATTTCCATTTAAGGCTCAGAGACACCTTCCCGACGACGAAAACAAGGTGGTCTTCGTATGGTACGTAATGTAATTATTCCCCCTGTCACACCGATTAGATTGTAGGGATGAGGCGTGCCTCATCCGTTTCCAAAATCACTACCCGCTTATTGATGTAAAGTAAGATAGTAGCTTTCTTGATGACCGCTGCTTATTTCGGACTTGGCTTTGCTGAGTCTTTTTTATTTGCTATAGTCAAGCCGTAAATAAAGGAAAGCAGAACGATGAGCATATTTAAGCAAGTGATTCAGAACGAAGCCGAACTCCGAGAAATTTTAGGCTATGCGGGTCAGGCCGCGCAAAATAAAGTTCTCCCTGAAATTGATGAGATATGCCACGCCTTTATTGAGAAATCACCCTTTGTACTGCTCGGCTCAATCGATGCCAACGGCAATATGGATGTCTCGCCAAAAGGTGATCCGGCGGGCTTTGTGCAGGTCATGGATAACAAAACGCTGCTGATTCCCGACCGTCCCGGTAATCGTCGCGGCGATACCCTGTCGAACGTCCTGCAAAATCCCAATATCGGGCTGCTGTTTCTCGTGCCGGGTCGCAGCGACACCCTGCGTGTCAACGGTACGGCCCAGATTGTGCGCGATAACGACGTGCGGCAGCGCTTCATCATGCAAGGCAAAGTGCCAGTGTTTGTGATCGCGGTGACGGTCAAAGAAGCATTTTTCCACTGCACCAAATGTGTACTACGTTCGGAGTTATGGTCATCCGAACCTGAACTCGATGGCTTGGTGTCGTTTGGTAAAGCCCTCGTCAAACACGCCAAACTCGACATCAGTGTCGAAGAAGCGGATGCGATGGTCGCGGAAGAGAAAAATAAATTGTATTAGATTGAGATAGGGATGAGATGTGCCTCATCTGTCCTCTAAAATCACATCCCTCATTTCTGAAAAACACTCTGTATTGAACTTGGCGTTCTCTGCGTCTTAGCGGTTCAATTCTGCTTTTCATCGTCACGCTACGCTCGAACGCTATTCTACAACTTGCATGGATAGGCAAATCGGTTAACATGAAGAGAACTTCGCATAAGTGAAAGTTGCGATACCATGAAAACCAATGTGTATTATCTGTGGGTGAAAACCGGTGAACTGCCTCTCGGCGGCACTGATTCGAATGTGTTTGTGCAGTTGTTCGGCACCACCGGCCACACCGAGTCGATCTTTTTGCCGCCCGAAGATGTCTTCGCCTTTGAATCGGGCAGCGTGGATAAATTCGTGCTTCAGGTGCCGGATATTGGTGATCTGACGCGCTGCTGCATAGGCCAAGATGCCAGTCAAGACTCTGGTTGGTATGTGGAAACCGTGCGCGTCAAAGATGACGACACCGCTCGCGAATGGTTGTTCACCTTCAACCAATGGCTGGGTATGGAAGAAGCGGGCACACTGGCGGCATGTGTCGAATGCTGAAATTTGTTTCGCGCATCCCGCTGGCTGCTGTGATTATGATAGGTATGGCGCTCGTAATGGCGGGCTGTAACCTGCGTTCAGTCAACGCCCCGACCGATACACCTTATCCCACACCCAATATTCCGCAGGTGCGCTTTGTGTTTCCAGAGAACAGAAGCAGCGTCCTTGAAGGAACTGATTTAGCGGTCGAACTCTTGGCAGAAGATCCGGGCGTGGGCATCGCTAAAGTACAACTTTTGGTGGATGACTCGCCACAGGGCGAAGGCAAGCCAGAAATCGCGCCGTCTGTTCCAGCTTTTAGCGCTAAAATTCATTGGGTAGCAAAAGGGATTGGGCTGCATTCGTTGACGGCTCTAGCCTTCCGTGCGGATGGCACCTCCAGCGCACCGGCTACTTTGCTGCTGTTGGTCATCGTGAGACCGACCGCCGCACCATCCTAAATTTGACTTCAAACTTTTCACTATCAACTAGAGATGAACGACCAGCATATGCTCTACCTACAACGCAGCACCAACCGACCCAACCCTGACATTCTTTCGGAAGCCGACAGCCGTTTCATTCAGGAACATTTCAACGTCTACGGTGGCAATCTGACCGTCGAAGGGCAGCCTCTAGATTGGTCAGCCATCGAGGAAATTGAAGTGGTGGTCGCGCCCCATATTTCCGGCGCGGCAGGTTGGTTTGTACGCAAAGTGGTCGTGCGTGAAGAACGCTATCACGTCGGCCTCTACTCCGGCGCGGACGAAATTGTCCTCCCCAACTTGACGCTGGCAGTTGCCAAATATATTGTGGCTTGTATCGCCCATTTCGCACCCCTGCCGGTACATTACAGCGGCCTTCCCGATTTCACACCCACCAGTGAATCCGAATCCTAATCCCTTGTCTTGATCTCAGTGTTCTCTGTGTCTCGGTGGTTAAACGCATTGCATTGACTGACCTTTTAACTCCGAATCCCCTTTTCCCCATATAATCGAGTCATAAATGATGTTCTTCCGATAGGAGTCCTGCTGATGCCTACCCAAAATCCGCTCGCGTGGGGACAATATTTTTACGAACGTTCACACGCCAACTTACCCGGCACCGATCATGCCATGTACCGCATGACCGATCTGATTAAACGCGGTGCGCTCGACCCCAATATGGCACGGGCCGTTCTCCATGATTCGCTGCTGCTGGATATGGTGTGGCGCGTCACATGGGCGGATGAAGACGGTTTGCCTGATCCGATGCTGCCGCAGCGCTTTGCCGATTGCGACGGTTGGGTCATCTTTATGCACGGCTGGACAGGCAACAATACCATCTGGGAAGAGATGCCCGCCATGCTCGTCCGCGCCAATCCCCGTTTGATTTGCCTCTCGGTCGATCATAACGGTTTTGGTCAATCGCGCTTCGAGATGGAAACGCCCTCCTTGGATCGCTGCTGCCCGCCATCGGCCATGTCCGCGATGGAACGCTTGGTCAACGTCCTCAAAGTCCGCCGCCAAGCGGGTGATCCCGGACGCAAAGTTATCAACTTCGTGGGACACAGCATGGGTGGAGCGGCACTTTTTTATCTTAATCCGCTGAACTTCGACATCGCCGAATCCACGCGCTATGCCATTGCACCCGCGCTGCTTCTCAACGACAGCACGCATCGCGCCTTTTTTAACGCGATGGGCCTCGGCATCGGCATCGTCAACCGCTTACGTATTTTTGAACCTATCGAAGATCTGATTAAACCGGGTATGGTCAACGCTGTCTGCGAAGGCGGCAGCCAATTCGTCAAGGATGCCCATACCCGCCAATATAACGAAACGCCACGCGGTACGACTTCCGCCACCTTCCGCGCGATGGGTATGCTGCAAAATTGGGAAATCCCGCGCACATGGGATCTCTTCAGGATTATGCTCGGTCACAAGGATTCGCTCGTCGGTTTATTACCCATGATGGACATGCTTAGCGAAATGGAAATGCCCGCCGGACACATCCGCGTGGTCGCCGGTTCGCACTACATGTTTAGCGTCGGGCCGGATACCGT
>JACDGI010000741.1:680-3985 GCA_013821665.1 Anaerolineae bacterium | reverse complement strand
AGATACTTCACACCCCAATGTTCTCCAACACATTGAAACGGTTGAGGACACACTAGCAGCCTTAGAAATGCCACCTGTACCGCGCATATTAGTCTGGAACAAAATCGATCAATTAGATAATTCGATAATTCCTAGTCGAATTGGGAATGAGCTGTATGTAGCCGAAACACCCATTTCTGCCCAGAACAATATCGGCATCGACGGTCTCTTAGCGGCAATCGAAGATGTTCTGAACTCTTACTTGCGGAAAACAAAGTTGAGTATCCCCTATCAACGGGGTGATCTCGTGTCGCAGCTTTTTGAACTAGCGACGGTTGAAAATCAAGAACACACCGAAGACGGCGTTATCCTGACCGTACAGTTACCCATGTCTCTACAAGAACGATTCAAAGAGTTCCAGATTAATTGATGGGATGGGAATAATGTTTAAACGTATCGATGAATCCAGTTGGTTAGCGAACCGTATAGCCAGTTTCTCTGAGTTCATGGCGAAACGACGTGGCCTACCTGTAGTCATTGGTATCGGTCTGGTCATCATCAGTTTCGTCCTTCAATTGGTTGACGTTTATGCAACTTCCAAAGTGCTGCATCTCATTGGTGTTATAACACTGAATGTTGGCATTCTGACTGCTTTGATTGGTTTGCTTCTGGCAGATCCTCTCGGAAAATAAACCTTGAGCATTGATTACCGTATCCTCGAAAAAATAGATGACCTTGAAAAAGTTGTCGATCTTGAAATGCTGGTTTGGGGTCTGCCTGATCGCGATGCGGTGCCTTCCGGATTGCTTCATGCGATGGTCAATACTGGGAGCTTGGTCGTAGGAGCATCCGAAAACAATAAGCTCATCGGCATGGCGCTTATGTTCCCTACAGATCGTGTAAAACCGAAGCGCATGTGGTCGCATATGGCCGCAGTTGACCCAGCTTATCAAGGTCAAGGTATTGGCTTTGAATTGAAACAGTTTCAGCGGAATTGGGCACTCGAAAATGGCTATCAAGAGATTGGCTGGACATTTGATCCGCTTCAAAGAGGAAACGCTAACTTCAATTTACATGTACTTGGTGGTGCCACGAATACCTATCATATAAATTTTTACGGTGAGATGACCGATGGGATCAATGCTGGCCTACCTTCAGATCGGGTTGAAGTGATCTGGAAACTCCGCAATTCACGGGTTAAACGACTGAGTGGACATAAAGCTATCCCTCCCCTGCTCTCTACATCCAACATTTCTGATGAACATTATCTTCTGAGATCAATTGACGATCAACCTATTTCTAAAGCCTTACAGCCAAAACAGAAAATCTATCTTGCCGAAATACCAGCGAGTATCAGCGCATTAAAACAAAGATCTAAAGAATTAGCTGTTGCATGGCGTATAGCGTTACGTAATACCTTCCAGACTGCCTTTCAGGCTGGATATACCGCCCACGACTTCATAGCAGTTAATGGCCGTTATTTTTATATGTTAGTTGAGCAACAATCGTGGTACATGTATGTATTAGAGTGCAGCGATCAAACCCTTTACACAGGCATAACGCCGGATTTATCTCAGCGAGTTCTAAAACATAATAGTGGTCGTGGTGCTGCCTACACAAAAACACGTCGACCAGTAAGGCTAGTGGCTGCTTGGCAATTTCCTAATCGTCAAGCAGCCATGAAAGCCGAAATCGCATTTAAACGTCTTCAGCGACAAACAAAACTTGATCATATTGCTCATAAACAGTCCTTCCGTGATGCGCTCTTTGTCGATTATGACGTATGAAGTTGATCTCACTCTTGTTGACTTAAGCCCTAATTAGGCTTCGAATAGTATGGCAACATCAATTTGTTGCTATGCTTGCCGTGCGTGGTAAAATCTCCCGTGCGTCGTTCCGTCTGGAACAACCGTATTGATTCATGTCCATTATGGAGGGAAATAACAATGGGTTTACAGCGAAGAAAATGGCTATTTGTTGTTTTAATGATCACACTCATGATTCCGGTTCTGGGTGTTTTCGCTCAGGATGCTACAGCAGAGGTTACAACCGAGCCAGTGTGGCCGGATTTAGGTGGTAAGGAAATCACGATTGCAGTTGAAAATGCCTACCCACCTTACAATGCCATTGTTGATGGCAAGGGTGTGGGTTGGGATTACGACGCTTTTACCGCAATCTGCCAACTCATTAACTGTGTTCCAAAATTCACTGAAGTCGCTTGGGATGGTATGTTGCTCGGTATCTCCAATGGACAGTATGATATAGCTGCCGACGGTATCACCTACACCGCCGAACGCGATAAGACTGTCGATTTTTCACAACTGTATCAGGCCTATGACGAAACCCTGCTTATTCGTGATAACGACACGCGTTTTACGACATCAGACGAACTGAAGAAGCTTCCCAAATTCTTGGTCGCTACCCAGATTGGTACGACCAATGAAATTACCGCCAAAGCCCTATTTGGTGAAGCAAATGTCAAGAGCTTTGATACGTTTGGCGCAGCGATTGAAGCGTTGAAGAATGACGATGCCGATGCTGTTGTGGTTGACCGTCCTGCTGCGGAAGGCTACATCGAAGCACAAGGTGGCCTCAAGACACTGCCAGAATCACTCAATGGTATCGAAGGTCTCGCATTTGCCTTCCCTCCCGGCAGTAAACTTGTTAACCCTGTCAATGCGGCGATGTCTGCGTTGCAGGCGAGTGGTGCATGGGATGAAATCTATGCGAAGTGGTTCAAGCCAGCGGCGAAATAATTCGACCGACTAGAGCAGATTTTTCAGAGGGGTGGGCGCAAGCTCACCCCTTGTTTTTATGATCATAAAAGGATTTACTCATGAATTCCACGGCTTCGGTCGCTGAACCACAACCTAATTCACCGATGCGGCCACCACAGCTCATTAATATGCAGGGCTTTGTGCGGAAATTACTCCAAAACCGAACTTGGCTTATCATATTTATTCTGTTGGACATATTGGTGATTTACAGCATCTCTACTCAGCCTGAAGTCCGAAAAGTTTGGGATTATGTGGTTCCGGGCCTCGCTGCAACCATTCGAATTACAATCCTTTCATTCGTGGTCGCGGTAATTATCGGTTTGTTCGTTGCGTTCGGACGCATTTCAAAAAATATAATCATTTATAACCTATCAACTTTATATGTCGAGCTGTTTCGAGGACTTCCCCTGCTCGTCATTATTTTAATTTTCAACTTCGTTTTAACGCCGGCTATTGTCAATTTTGTGGTGGGTAATTCTGATAACGGGAATAATGCAAATATCCCATTTCTTGATGATTTACTTCAACGTTTAGTAGGAACTCCACCAG
>JACDGI010000741.1:0-670 GCA_013821665.1 Anaerolineae bacterium | reverse complement strand
CTTTCGCAGTCACCTACGGGGCGTTTATGTCAGAAGTTTTCCGCGCGGGTATTGAAAGTATTGGGCGCGGACAGGTTGAAGCTGGTAGATCTCTGGGTATGAATTATTTACAGGTGATGTACTACATCGTCTTGCCACAGGCGATTCGCAACGTGTTACCTGCGTTAGCGAACAACTTTGTGTTTTTGTTAAAGGACACTTCGTTAGCCTCGGCGGTTGCTGTGCCTGAAATCTCATATCTGACACGACAATATTCAAGCAACAACTTTCGTTATCCAGAAGGTTTGCTGGTACTGGCCTTTCTTTATGCCAACCTGACCATTGTTCTATCCTTGGGTACGGTCTATTTGGAAGAACGCTTACATAAAGATCGAACGAACGCGCGCTAACCATCAAACGATGTTCGATATGTTGTAAATGTTGCAGTTGTTACTGCATTAGTTGCACAAATTGCACACTTCCCGCCGAAATGGCAGGCGGATGTGAGGGAGCAGGCCGCCGCCGTGCAATTTTTGCATGTCGCTGCTGAATTTGCTCTCGTTTTGTAACTACTCAGGTGGTATTTGAGGGAGAATTGCGTAATCAAGGCTAATTCATCTCAACCATCTGAGGGAGACTTCATCGCTCCTAGTTCCAAAATCGATACTCGCATTTTGGAAAATGAGGGAGA
>JACDGI010000740.1 GCA_013821665.1 Anaerolineae bacterium | reverse complement strand
GTCATATAAAAGTCGGGCAGCAGTTTGACGACTTCGGACAGTGGGCGCAGCGTCGCGAAATAATAGCGTGGGTCGCCATGCTCATATGTATTGATGCCAATCGGGTCGTGATATTGTAGAGCGCCCCAGATAACCCACGGCGCAAACAGGATTAAAAGGGGAATCGCAAAGAGAACGCCATTGATAATAAGCTGTTTGAAAGATTGGCTCCGGCTGCGGTTGGCAAACAATATGGCGATGAGCATCCCCGGCACGACCAATAATCCGTTAATCTTTGAAAGTCCGGCCAGTGCCGCGAAAATGCCCATTAAGATAAGCGTCAAAGGTTTGTCACCACGGCGCAGCAAGCGTAGGGTTTGCCAGATTGCCAGCGTTCCAAAACAGATGGCACCGATGTCGTTGGTGACGGTACTCCCCGCTTCGATCATGGTTGGCGTAAAAGCAAACAAAGCCGTACTGACCAATGCCCATGCCGAGTTTGGGAAAACCTCACGCGAGGCTGCATAAGCCCCTGCCACAGCGATCACCGCCAGCGCCAATGACACCAGCCGCATGATATGGACTTTATAAACCACGAGCGGATTCTCGAAGGCTTGCTCATCGCGCCCGTGATAATACAAATTGAGATTGTCGCGCCGGTTGCTGGTATCCATATTAGGTACGACCCAATGGTTACGCACCACATGATACAGATTATCCAGCAGTGCTTGACCGTCTTCAAATGCCGGATTCAAAAGGCGCAGCGGCAGTCCTGTCAGCCAATAAACGAGTGGCGGTTGACCACTGGCTTGCCGCGTACTGTTTGTGAGGTAAGTCGTGCGGTCTGGTAGATGATTTTCTGCCCGTAGGTATTCGACGTAATTGTAGTGAACGGGTTCGTCCATACCTTCCATCACCGGTGTCGAATATTGACCGAGCAGAACGGCCAGCGCAAAGAGCAGCAGTAACAGCCAAATACGCAGTGAACCCATCAATGATGCTCCCATTCGTGGCACAAAAAACCAACCCCATTTCAAAACAGGCTCATTATAGCGGTAATCAAAGTCGGTATTCGAGGGTATACGAACTTCACACAGGCGTAGAGCTGACGGAGGCCGCGCGATATGCTGCCGTAGAGCGTATCACTTCTCTCTCGTGACATAGTGGATTCACAACATAACTACAACGAGGGTATGCACATGAAACGTTTATGGATCTTTTTTCTGACGGTAATATGTCTGGGGCAAATGATGGTTGTTGCTGGAACGACACAAGCCGCTGATTGGTGCCAATGGAACAAAAACCCTGCCAATATTCAGCCGACTTACCAACCCAACAACCAGCGATTAATTCTGTTAAATAAATCTCGTGAGGTTGTTCAAGTGGTTGAAGACCATTTAATCCTCTCCGACTTTTACACGGTTGATTATTCGCCGAATTGTCGCTATCTGGTTGGAGCGCTGGGGAAAGATGGACAATTTGATACGGTGATCTGGGATTTGGAAAGTCAGCCGGCCAGACGGGTCAGTGTTTTTGAGCAATCCTATAAGTATGGTCACAGCGTCGAGTGGAGTCCGGATAGCAATTACGCGGTTGTTGGCGGACGGGAATGGGACGATTTGCTCTATATAGCTGATGGCCGTCTGGTTCGGCTAACAAACGAAATCGTTTCAGATTGTGAGCGGCATTCATCAGGTTGCGGCGGACATTTATATGCTCATAACGGCTTGTTCTGGCACCCTGAACTCAATCAACTTCATATCACCCTCACTGATGGCAATGTGGCGGTCATTGATTTGAGTAACGGTCAACCGATTGATTTCCGTGGCCCACAGTTCGAAGTGCTGCCTGTGGAGAAAGCCACCCTTTTACGGGAACGAATGGCTTCCCCATATGGATGTACACCCATCGTGCAATATCAGGTTTACAATCAACGGCTCATTTTGAGAAGTCTCACCAGAGGCAAAGTGGTTGATGTCGTCCAGTCCAGTTTGCTGTTGAAACAATATCGCTTCCTCGGTTGGTCACCCAATTGCAATTATATTGCCGCCAATATTGATGAAGGCAAAGGATTAGTTACGGCCATCTGGGATACACGCTCGAACAGCCGTGTGGCCGAGCTTCCCGCCACACATAAGGGTCGATATGCTTTCGATTGGTCAACTTGGACACCATAGAGATCGTTATCTGTCACATTTTCTATTAAGCAATTGAGAGTATAAACACGAAGGCGGAGCAATCCGCCTTTATATTTATGAATCAACTTTCTATTGTTAGCTAAGGGAAAATGATGACCTCGTCTGTGATCTACTGGTTTCGCCGTGATTTGCGTTTGACTGATAATGTCGCGCTGGATGCAGCAGCCCGATCAGGTACGCCTGTACTGCCCATTTTTATTTTTGATCCAGCCATTATTGAGAGTAAACGGGTTGGTCTGCCGCGCTTGGCCTTCATGCTGAAAGCGTTGGAGTCCTTGGATGAATCACTGCAAAAAATGGGCAGCCGTTTATGGTTGGGTTATGGCGATCCGAGTGTGCTATTGCTTAAGTTGATAAAAGCATCAAGCGCGACAGCCGTTTACGCCAATTCGGATTACACCCCTTTTGCCCGTAAGCGTGATGCAGAGATTGAGAAGCAGCTCAACATTCCGGTTCACTTTTATGATGATGCGTTATTGCTGCCTCCCGGCTCGGTACTCAAACCCAAGGGCGACCCCTATACCGTTTTCACACCCTTCAAACGCAAATGGCTCACGCTGTCCATACCGGATCGAGTTGCCGCTCCTGCGAAGAAAGTGTTTGTCTCCAAACATCAAGTGACTACTTATCAGATTGAGGGCAGGGGAAGTGATCGCTTCCAATCTCCACTCAATCAAATCCCATCACTGGGTGATCTCGGCCATCCAGCGACGATTATTGTGCCTGAGGCGAGTGAGCATGAAGCATCAAAGCGGCTGGATGATTTTTTGGCGGAACGCATCTACGATTATTCCGATGGACGTAATGAACTGGCCGCCCGCAGCGCTGATGATACTTATATGGGTTCGTCGTTCCTTTCACCGTATCTGCGTTTTGGGTTGCTCTCCCCACGTCAAGCCTATTGGGGCGCTCAAGAAGCTTCGGCTACCACTTCTAAAGTCACGAACCGCACGTCGGTCGAAACATGGATTGGCGAACTCGTTTGGCACGAATTTTATATGCACATCCTGTACCATTTTCCCTATGTGGCAAAAGGCAGCTTCCGCCAGCAGTACGATCAACTGGAATGGCGTTATGCCGCTCAGGATTTGCAGGCTTGGAAGGCGGGTATGACAGGTTTTCCGGTGGTGGATGCCGCCATGCGCCAGTTGCAGACAATGGGTTGGATGCCTAACCGCGCCCGTATGATCGTCGCCAGTTTCTTGACGAAAGACTTGTTGATCGACTGGCGCGAAGGCGAACGTCACTTTATGGATTGGTTGATTGATGGTGATCCCGCCGCCAATAATGGCGGTTGGCAGTGGTCAGCCGGAACCGGAACCGATGTCCAACCTTATTTCCGTATCTTTAACCCTACTTTGCAGTCCAAAAAGTTTGATCCGACGGGTGCCTATATCCGCCGTTGGATACCCGAACTGCGGGATGTGCCCACCAAATTCATACATCAGCCGTCCAAGATGCCAAGTCTACTTAAGGATTATCCTCCTCCCATTGTTGAGCGTAATATTGCGCGAGAAAGGACACTTAAAGCCTTTAAATCGGTTTCGAATAAAGAAAAACGTAAAAAATAATTAATGGTTATAAAATTGTTACGATTTCACTAGGAATCCTTTTGTAATCTGGTTAGACTGAAGATATTCATTCACTTATCTCCCTCACATAAGGTTGTATTATGTCCTACACCTTTGATTGGCAAGTTCCTGATCGAGTGGTTTTGTTTACGTTAGGCGATACCTACACGCTTGAAGATGCTGGTTTGCTCAATAAGCAAATGCTTGAGTTGCTGAATAAGGCCGAGCAGCCCCTTCA
>JACDGI010000063.1 GCA_013821665.1 Anaerolineae bacterium | reverse complement strand
CAGTCCTATGCGTGGACATATCCAGCATGAGACTCAGATCGATGCGTCACCACAGCGCGTTTGGGATGTATTGACCAACCCCGATGAACTGAACCGTTGGATCGCCACTCAGGCGAATATTCATCTCGAAAAAGATGGTGTGTATGGTTTAGGCTGGACTTCAGGGGACACCGATTACGGTGCCAGTAAAATCCTTGTCGTTGTGCCGGGGGAGAAACTTGTCCTTGAGATAGGGGCATTTACCGGTCAATCGCCAACGATGGTGACATGGGAGATGAAAGAGAACAACGGCAAGACATGGCTCACTTTTACACACAGCGGTTTTGATGCCGATCAGGATGTGAGCGAACTGCATTCAGGATGGCTCAATTTTGTTAATTGGATGCGTTCAGTTTCAGAGTATGGTGCCTCATGGGTTGCGCCTGTACCCGCACTTAGTGAAGGCGCTATTGGCTATCCCGCAACCGTCTTCAGCGGTCAGAATCAGCTTGCACCGGAACTACGCGAAAAGGCGTGAGCGGTCAATCGTTTTCATAGCAGCACATCTATCGAAAATGCGGGGAAAACCCCTACTCCAGCCCTCCATTGCTCGCGGGGGAGGGAATAATAGGGGAGCACCTGCGTGTGCTCCCCTACGAGGGATACTCTATTTTATGGGCGACTAATGATTTATAGCGAACGACTCAATCAGGCGCGTTCGCGTTCGGCGGCGAGTGTGCCGAGGTAAGTGTTGATGCGTTCGCTGCCCGCATCACGATAGCGTTCGATGGCGTGGTTGAGGATGGTGTTCACCAGCTTATTCATATCCCAGCCAGCGGCGAAGGCCATACGCGCAAAAATGCAGTCCGAGGCGATGCCGGGGCCGAGGTTAGCTTCCAAGACGAAGAGATTACCAGCTTTATCCATACGCAGATCTATACGCGCCCAATCTTTGCAACCGGCGGCTTGATAGGCGGCAATCGCCAGCTTCTGAATACGCGCATCGAGTTCGGGCGGCAGGTTGGCCGGTACGTTGGAGCGGCTTTCCATTTCGACCAGCTCAAGGTCGCGTCCGGTGGCCTGTTTGAGCATCTCGAAGTTGGAGTCTTCCATCTGGTCAAGGCGGATGGGCACTTTACCGAAGAATTCCAGCTCGGCGATGGGCATGGCGTAGGGCGGATTATTGCCCAGAACGGCGACCGTAAATTCGCGGCCATCAATATACTGCTCGGCCAATACTGGCCCATTGTAAGTATTGATGAGGAAGGTGATTCGCTCACGCAGAGCGGCTTCATCATGGACGACGGAGCCGTAATCCAAACCCATGCTAGCACCTTCGGAGGGCAGCTTGCAGATGATGGGGAATTGGAGGGTTGGATCGAGCGCTTCATCGGCACGGTTGAACAGTTGATACAGGGCGGTGGGCAAGCCAAGCGCCGTATAGACATACTTCTGCATAAATTTGTGGTGGCAGATGGTTTCGCCCAATACACCGGGGCCAGTATGCGGAATGCGGAGATAATCCAACATGGCGGGAACGTGAGCCTGGCGCGTGTCGCCGTAAACGCCGGTGGCGATGTTGAAAATGATGTCGAATTTCTGCTGGGTCAATTTGGCGGGAAGCTGCTGATCGGCATTCATGCAGACCACTTCATGACCGCCCGCTTGCAGTGCGGCGGTAACTTCCTCAATGGTTTCGATAGCGTCTGAGTCGCGGAGCGTCATTTCAGGACGTTCGCGCAACAGTTCTTCGGTGGCGATATTGTAAATAAAGCCGACACGCATGATAAGATGCCTAACCTCACTTTTTAGTCTTTAGTTTACAGTCTTTAGTCGATAGCTCAATTCAGAGAATTCAAGCTATTTCTTCGGCAAAATTGTCGAATAAATACGTAACATTATCCAGTCAATTTGTATTGAGCTTAATCATTCTATAAACATATTGGAATCGTGTTAAGGTTTTATATCAAGTTGAACGTTTGATGTTTTTATAACGCATGAGGCGTGGCGGTGGCGTAGGGTAAGCGTCTATTACGATTCATATAACTATTATCTATAATGCGAATGTCTTTGATAGCGGTAGGAGGACAGAATGAAGCAATTTAAAGTGATGATGGTAGCGGCACTGGCATTGGTCAGTGTGTTCAGTTTGAGCCTGAGCGTGCAGGCACAGGACAACACACCCGTAGTCGCCGCAGTGCAAAACGACAATGTGGTGATTACCGGCGCAGGCAGCACTGTAACCGTCAAGAATCCGGCCAATAAGGGCTTCCAAAGTTTGGCGTGGAATCCCGGTGCGACCAAGCTGGCTTACATCATTAATGACGAGCAGTACAATGCCCAAATCGCGGTGACGGATGCCAATGGCAGCGATCCGATTGTGTTGAATACCGGCAAACTCGAATCAGGTTTTCCGGTCAGTTGGACACCTGATGGGCAAGTGTTGTATGTGGGCGCGGGTGATCCGAGCGACACGAGCAAGCCGTATGAAGTTGATCTCAAGCGGATCGCAGCAGAAGCGGGCGCAACCCCCGAAGTCATTGGCAGCTTTGTGATGGGTGTGGGCTGCGGCGGTGGATCGATTTTCCCCGGTGATTGGCTGTACAGCGAAGAAGCAGGATTCGGTGGCAATGCACTGATCCTCCAATATACGGATTATGGAATCTTACATAGCAGCACCTGTTCGGGTGGCGGATTAGCGCTGTATGCACCGCAGGGTGGACAAGATACGCCATTGGCCGGTGACAATTTCTTGCAACCCACACCTGACCAACCACAGCAGCAGGTCGGACGCGCCGTGCTTGGCAATGATGGTAAGACATTAGCGGCTGTTCGCACGACTTATGCTGAGCCAGCGGTCAAACACGAACTCGTGCTGATCGACCTTTCGACACAAGAATTAAAGGCGGTCACAACCGCCGCCGCACCGGATCAATTGGCATGGTCGCCCGGTGGCAGCCTATTTTACAGCACTCAGACGAAAAAGGGCGCATTGGGTGAAGATCTGACAGGCGATCAAAAGGCCAATGTTGAAAAAGTATTTGGCAGTTCGGAACTCGACATTCCTAGTAATGAGGTGAGTATCCATGCGCTGAACTTGACAAGCGGCGACGATAAGGTCATCTACACCGCTCAGGCTTATGCGATTGGCCGGATCGTATCCACCAAAGATGGGCAAGCGCTGATCTTTAGCCAGATTGCCAATATGGATAAATGGGTTGAGGGTATTGCCAACGGCACATTGGATGTAGTGGGTGATACCTTTGGCACGGCTCAACGGGCGGTTGTGCCGGTGTCCCTTTATCGGCTGCCGCTGGCGGGTGGTGATGCCACTTTGATCAGCGATGGCTTGGGGATGTTCCAGTTGAAACCGTAACGTCAGAAATCTTCCAAAATCAGGGAGGACACATAGGTCCTCCCCTACAAAAAGAGAATCTGTAACCTGAAACGTAACGGTTTCAGATGAGAAAATAGGCTGGTTCAAGCGAATCAGCCTATTTTATTTACTGAATCCTCATTGTTAATGGAAGGAAATAGCATTATGATAGTATGAGTAATGCAACAGTGTATATCACAAGTATTGATACTTGATCATAAGAGGATGAGACAGACAGCATGACCTTTGACGCTACATCACCCCAATTTCGCCGCGATCCCTATCCAACCTATGCCAACCTGCGTAAAAACGAACCTGTGCCTTTCATCTCGGAATCAAGTATGGGCGAGATGGAAGCATTCTTAGTCACACGCTATGATGATGTCATCACGGTTTTGAAAGACACCCGCTTTTCCAACGACATGCGTAAAGTCGGCGAGAAGATCGAAACGCCGTGGTGGATGCCGAAGGTTCTTTCTAGCTTCCAAAGCAGTATGCTGCTGGTGGATGACCCTGACCACCGCCGTTTGCGCGACTTAGTACATAAGGCTTTTACGCCCAAAATGTTGCAAGACATGAATGTGCGTATCAACCGTACTTCGGATGAATTGCTAGATGCTATGGCCGGTAAATCCAGCGTCGATTTGATTCACGACTACGCGCTGCCTATTCCCTTAACCGTCATTTCGGACATGATGGGTGTGCCGCACAAAGATCGCCAGAAGTTCCATAAGTGGATGGGTACTTTCCTCGATATTAGCTCCGGCACCAAGCTACAGATGGCCGGGAAACTCATCAATATGGTGCAGATGTACCGCTTCTTTAAGGGCTTGATTAAGCTGCGCCGTAAGAATCCGGGTGATGATTTGGTGACCGCATTGATTAAGGCCGAGCAAGATGGTGATCGCCTGAACGAAGATGAAATGGTCGCCATGATTTTCATTCTGCTGCTGGCGGGACACGAAACGACCGTCAACCTGATTGGTAATGGCACACTGGCACTGCTTGAAAACCGTGACCAGATGCAAAAGCTGCAAGCGCATCCCGAAATGCTGGATACGGCTGTCGAAGAACTGCTGCGCTTCACCAATCCGGTAGAGCAGCCTGCACCGCGCTATACTTTGGAAGATGTCGAACTGAGTGGACAGAAAATCCCCAAGGGCAGTCGCGTACTAGTCGGGATTGCTTCCGCGAACCGCGACGAAAGCGCATTCCCGAATGCCGATCAACTGGACATCGAACGCTCACCGAATAAACATGTGGCGTTCGGCTTGGGCATCCATTACTGCCTCGGTGCGCCCTTGGCCCGTATGGAAGGCAAGATTGCGCTGCAAAAGCTGCTGGCACGTTATCCGAATATGAAGTTGGCGGTACCATCTGATCAGGTACAGTGGCGCACCTCAATGGCAGTACGTGGATTGAAGGCGCTGCCTGTTCAGTTGGGATAAGTTTTGTAAATCATCCTCGCCCCTAAACCCCCTCTCCATTTCATAGAGAGGGGACTTCAAAGAAGGTAAGCTAAATCAGTTTGTAAACCAGAAATGAAAAGAGCGAGTCCACACGGACTCGCTCTTATTTTTTATGACCTGCGTACTTTGTTTTAGGCTACGCGGCGGATCGCATCGGCATAGCGTTCAGGGCGATTCTTAGCGACCACTTCGCGGCGGTGGGCATCCCACAAGGTAGCGAGACGACCTTCGATTTCATGAATGCGGCTGAGCTGGGCTTCAGTGATATGCTGCTTACCAGCAAGGCGATAAAGGAAATTACGCTCATCAGATAGTTGGTTGATCAGGTCGAATGTCTCGTTCATGGTAGCCTCCACGCTGTGCGTGTCTTGCAATTGGCGACACTATATAGACGTAGGGCGGAGGCTAGACTTTACTTTGGGAAGTGTCAGAGAGACATTAGAAAAATTATTGTAGAATTCTAACTTTGTATTCCGAGGTTTATAAACTTAGAATCGGTTTAAGTCAAGATTGTCACTTCATAACAATTATCAAACAATGATGCGGGTATCGCGGGAATTAAGCGGGAAATAAGTTAGGCTGTGTGAACTATTTTCTAACCAAAGCGCCTGCGAATGTTATGGACAAGAGCGCTTCAAGCATGATAAATTAGAGAACATATGTAGTAAGAGAAATACTTCTACATAAGATTTGTTGGTTAACAAAAAATACCTGCATCTTTACGAGAGATACAGGTATTAGTTAGCCCTCAAGAAATGCTGGCGCATACTTTTTAGGCTGTGTTTCTAACTACATTGTAGTCGAGAATTATATGCGCTGGCAACCTTCGTTTCCTAAACTTTAAGGAGATAATGAGCTTGCTAGTCAGATTGTTCTCTAGACGTTCCCTAGTCATCTGTGTGTATCTGTTTGGATTAGCTCTATCGTTGGCGTGGTTAATTCAAAGCAAAAACTTTGAAGCAGCCACTACCCTCATTGTGTTGCTTACTTCTCTAATGGCATTATGTCTTAGGGTTTAGTAGGTCAGCGGTTGGATGAGTTCCAAACTCGTGATTTGACGCTCATCCAATATAATCACCGCTGCCAGTTATTGACGACCTGACGCAGAATGCCGAACTCGCCGATGTGATAGGCATTATGATCCGCGACGATTAAAAGTTCGCGGAAAATGGTGTGACCGCCTGAACCGTGAGCAATCGGTGAATAGAGATTAGTCGAAGGATCTTCAACGATGGCAACCAACTCATCCAGATCGGCGTGGAATTGGCTCAGCGTTTTATTCCAGCCAGCGGCATCGGTGGTGGCATCTTTGGCCGGCCAATAATCGTTCGGCCATTCCAGTTCTTTATAGTTGGGGTTGCGGCAGTAATCCAGAATATCCAACTGCGTGATACGGAGATGTTCGAGCAAATGCCAGAAGGTGTATTCGACATTCGGTGGACGCGTGTTAAAATCTTTTGCTGGAAAATTTTTGACCGCGTCATCAATGCTCATATGGGCTTGCTGCTTGCTGAGCATGTTGACGAGTTGGGAACGGATATGGGTTTCGGACATATAAATAACCTCCACTGATTAGTTGATTTTTGCGTTGCGAACGCTGCGTTGGGCGGCGATGATCGGATCTTCCCACTTCACATCATCCGAGTTGGGAATGCGTCCTGTGGCATCCAACGAGGTGAGAATATCCTCAAAGTAGGCTTCTAAGGTCATGTGCGGGTTGAACTCTGGCACATCACGATACAGTTTCTCGCCGTTATAAATGACGTTGTGGGCGAAAATCTCATTGCAGATGCCAGAGTTGGGGACGTTAAAGGTCATTAAATCGGCTAAGGGAATGCCAACCAATTCGACCTCACGAACCAATGACGCGCATGGCCGTTTTATGATATGTCTCCCATGTGGTGAAGCCGCGCGGCACCATATTATAAGTCTGGCCGATGCACTTGGTTCGACCAAGGACACCCGCGAAGGCTGGAGCTGCCTCATTTACGTGTAAGAAGCTGTGCAGCGCTTTACCGTCACCGCATATCAATATTGGTTTGCCCTTGCGGATGCGATCCAGCCACGATAGATCAATCGCGACTTGACGTAAAAGACCTTGCTTTGGCCCCTGAGTAGTCGAGGGTTTGATGATGGTCACAGGGAAGCCGTTGGCATAATAGGCATCGAGATAAGCATTATCGGCCTCGACTTTGTTGCGTCCGTAGTTGCTGATCGGACGCAGCGGATGATCTTCACTGACAGGCAGCCAGTCGTAATCCACGCCAAAGGTACAGACGGTGGAGACTTGGATAAAGTGCTGTACCTCCTTGAAGGCGCGGATGTTGCTTTCAGCTTCGGCCTTGTTAAAACAGATCATGTCGATGGCCGCGTCAAACTTTTCGCGGTGCATGGTTAATTCGAATTCGGCCTCATTGTGACGATCACCGATGATAACCCGCGCACCGTCGGGTAGGCCGGGACTTTGCCCACGGTTATAACAGGTGACCTCGTGCCCCTGTTCAAGCAGCAGTTTGACAATTGGGAGACTGATGTTGCCGGTTCCGCCAATGATGACCACGCGCATGAGATTTCCTTTACTGCTAGCTCGTCGTATGAAATTTAATTCTGAATAAACTGGATTATACCCAATCCCTAGCAACCATCTTTTGGTTTGGATTGCATTTGTCTTTTCGAGGGATCGTAGGCGAGATTTGTATAGAAGTCTGTATGTTATGAAAATGTTATTTAGCAGCAAGGCATATTCAGATTAAAATAAACCATTCAAATTTATTGATGTATTTGCGTGAGATTGGCTTTATGAAACGAACGTTTTTTATTACTACTATTGTATCGGCTTTGCTGGTGTTCCTTGTGGGTTATAGTCTGGTTACCACCGCGCAAACACTGGCCTCAAATCCCATCTTATTGGTGGTTAATGATGCCGCCTCAAATAAGTTTGGGCGTTATTACGGCGAGATTCTGCGTGCTGAGGGACTTAATAGTTATGATGTGATGACGACTGGAGCAATGAGCGCCTCAACCCTGGCGCAATATCGAGTGGTTATTCTGGCTGAAACAACGTTGACTCCCAGCCAAGCAGCGGACTTCTCGACCTATGTTACAGGTGGTGGTTATCTGATTGCGATGCGACCGGACAGTAAGGTTAAAGGCCTGTTTGGTTTGGGTGCGCGTCAGAACACGCAAAGTGATGGTTATTTGAGGTTGAATGGCTCAGGGCCGAGCGCCGGACTGCCGAAAGTCACCTTACAAATTCACGGTGCCATCGATCAATATTCAACGGCGGCGGATGCAGTCTCGTTGGCGCAGTTGTACACGGATGCCACGAACATAACAATATATCCGGCGGTGGTTCAGGATGTGACCGGACACAGCACGGCTTTCAATTTTGACCTTGCCACCAATATCATTTTGATGCGGCAGGGCAATCCGGCTAATGCCAATCTTGATATTGATAACGATGGAGTAACACGTAGTATTGAATTGTTTCAGGGTGTAGGCGGCGCTGCGCCCTGGGTTGACCTCAATAAAGTGCCTATTCCACAGGCTGATGAACAGCAGCGATTTTTTGCACGATTAATCTTGCAGGCGATTAACGCCAACCAACCAACGCCGCAGATGTGGTACTTTCCCGATACCAACAAAACGATGATGGTTTTGACAGGTGATGCACACGCTAACCCTGCTGAGTGGTATCAGAATGAAGTGAATATTCTGGATACTTATAACGCCAAGATGACGTTTTATATGTCGATAACAAGTGCATTTACTGAGACAAATTTGCAAAATTATCGAGCTAATGGATTTGAATTTGGAATTCATCCTACCGCCTACCATCCAGACCCGAATTATGCTCCCTATAATATTCTCACATTGAGCGACGGATACAGGGTTTATACCGATTGGTTCGCAACTGCCTTCCCCTCTATTCCTGAGTCGCGAACGGTGCGTAATCATCAACTGGCATGGTCAGGTTGGACGGATGCGGCTGAGCTTGCAATCGCAAAAGGCCTCGAAATGGATGCGAACTTCTATAACTGGGGGCCGTGGCTACAAAAACCGGATACCACATGGGCGCATGGTTATATCACCGGCAGCGGCCAACCGATGAAGTTCATCAAAGCTGACGGTACGATTCTGCCTTACTACCAGCAGTTGACCGAATTGGTTGATGAACAGATGTATCCAGTTAATCCCGGATATCTGAGTGAAAATCTATCTGATTCGGCGGCGATTGCTGTTTCTAAGCAGATGATTGATGCTAGTGAAGCAGGCAACTATGCGGCATTGATGACTCAGCTCCACGTCGATTATGTCAACGAGACCGGCGTTTGGATCAACGGCACCTTGGGTTATGCCCAGTTAAAAAATATACCCATGTGGAACGCGGATCACTGGTTGTCGTTTACCAAAACGCGGCACGATGCCAATTACACCAATTTTAATTGGGATAGTTCGAAACGCGTATTGAAGTTTAATATGGAAGCGATATCCACCGCTGGCGTTAATTTGTCGACGATGCTGTCTCCAAGTTTTAGAGGGTCGCCTTTAATATCCGTGAGTGTAGATGGTCTGTTTGTGACATACACGACCCAGACGATCAACGGTGTGGAGGTTGTTTTCGTCACTACTCCGGCGGGCAACCATTCGTTTATTGCGGTTTACCAAACATCAGACCTACCCAATGCACCCCCGAATCGCAATTATTACACAGCGCTCCCCCTTACTCTGACGTGGAACCCGGTGACATCGGCGATGCAGTATGAAGTTCAAGTGGCCTTGAATAACAACTTTGTCTTGCCACTGTCGTTCAGTACGATTGTCCCACGAACTTCATTAAGTGCAACCATCACCTCATTACCGGGAGATACTTATTATTGGCGAGTTCGAGCACAGGATATTAGGGGTGTGTGGGGAGCTTGGAGTACTGTGGATAAATTTACCTTACAGGTTCAATAAGGACCACAGAGTTTCATAAAATGGCGCTATTAAAGAGGCAATCGAAAGGTTGCCGCTTTAAATTGTGGGATGTTTGGCACGCGATTATGGCAACTACGTGGTTTATTCCGAAAATCGTTATTAAGTCGCAAGGTGGAATCAGCTTAAAATAAAATTATTCATTTTCATCACACGCCTGAGATTGCATTTCATGAAACGAACGCTCATATATACTGTTTTAGTATTTGCCTCTCTTTTTTTGCTGCTTGGAAATATTTTTGTCGCCAATGCCCAACCGTTCGCTTCCAATCCCATTCTATTGGTGGTTAATGATGGCGCACCGAATACCTTTGGGCGTTACTATGGCGAGATTCTACGCGCCGAGGGACTCAATAGTTATGATGTGACGACCATAGGAACCGTCAACGCGGCGACGATGGCGCAGTATCGAGTGGTTATTCTGGCTGAAACGATTTTGACGGTGGGTCAGGCTGCCGACTTCTCGACTTATGTTACAGGTGGCGGATATCTGATTGCCATGCGACCAGATATTCAAATCGGCAGTCTGTTTGGTCTAAGCGCACTTCAGGGCACACAAAGCGATGGTTATCTGCGTTTGAACGGGTCAGGGCCGAGCGCAGGACTGCCAACAGCGACGTTGCAAATTCACGGCACAGTCGATCAATATACACCCACTGGCGGGGCTGTGGCGTTAGCTCAGTTATACAGCGATGCGACCACCGCTACACCCTATGCGGCAGTCATTCAGGACGCGACTGGACACGGCACGGCGTTCAATTTTGATCTCGCCACCAATATCATTTTGATGCGGCAGGGTAATCCGGCCAATGCTGATGTCGATACCGATACTGATATGATCCTGCGCACGATTGATCTGTTTCAAGGCGTGGGCGGCACTGCACCTTGGGTTGACCTCAATAAAATGCTCATCCCACAGGCTGATGAGCAGCAGCGGTTTTTTGCGCGATTGATCTTGCAAGCGATTAACGCCAACCAACCGACCCCGCAAATGTGGTATTTCCCCGACACCCACAAAACCATGATGATTTTGACGGGTGATGCCCATGCGAACCCTCCCGCTTGGTATCAACAAGTCATTGATATTTTGAATATCTATAACGCCAAGATGACATTTTACCTGTCGATTGGTGGTGGCTTGACAGACGCGGATGTGCAACCTTGGCGCGCGCAGGGACATGAATTCGGCATCCATCCCTATGCCTTTAAACTCGATGGGTATCCACCGTATAACATTACCAGCTTGAGTGAAGGTTATACTGCGTATAGCACCATTTGGTATCCCATGACGTTCTCTAGCCCTAAGTCGCTCACCGTGCGTAATCATCAACTGGCATGGCTGGGATGGACAGATGCGGCGGATATTGCAGTCAGCCACGGTCTCGAAATGGATACGAATTTCTATGACTGGGGGCCGTGGTTAAAGAAACCGGATAACACTTGGGCACATGGTTACGTCACAGGCAGCGGCCAACCGATGAAGTTCATCAAAGCCGATGGTACGATTATGCCTTATTACCAGCAGTTGACCCAATTGGTGGATGAGCAGATGTTCCCGGTTGATCCGGGATATCCGAATGAAAATCTCACTCCTGCGGGTGCGACGGTCATTTCTAAACAATTGATTGATGCCAGCGAATTAGGTGACTATGCCACGATCATGACACAGTTCCACGTTGATTATATTAACGATACGCAACTGTGGATCAATGACACATTGGCTTATGCCCAGTCAAAAAATATACCGATGTGGAATGCCGATCAGTGGCTGTCGTTTACCAAGTCGCGACACGATGCCAACTACATCAACAATGTTTGGAGTGATGCGACACGCATATTGACCTTCAATATGACCGCCGCGACTGACCCTAATGCTAATTTATCCACGATGGTGCCGCTCAGTTTCAATGGGTCACCATTAGTATCCATCAGTATCGATGGTTCGATTGTTCCTTATACGACACAGACGATTAATGGTATCAGTCAAGCTTTCGCGACGACGACTGCCGGCAATCATGCGTTTATTGTCTCCTATCAACCACCGACTCCTACGCCGACAGCCACAGCCACCAATACGGCCACTGCCACATCCACCTCAACGCCGACACCTACCGATACACCGACTTCAACATTCACCAACACGGCGACCTCGACAGCCAGTTTGACACCGCTGGCAACCCGTACTGCACTGCCCACCAATACGGGATTGCCATCCGGCGGGACACCCGGTAACAGTGCTACAGCAACGGCTATGTCTAACGCGACCACTGTGGCCTCGAATAGCAGCGCGGCGCTGGCAACCTACTTCGCGATGGGAACGCGACAAGGCCCCGGTCGGCGTGACATTTTTGACCCCGCTATCAGTAAAGTTGGCTTCTTGAGGGCTGGAGAAACCGGTGTTTTAGGCGAGAAAATCGAGTGGGTCATTACCGTCAGTAATCCGAGCGATGTCACTGGACGCAATGTCGTCATCACCGACACGCTGGTTGATGGTCTACGGGTTGATAAGGCCGTGACATCAGCGGGTACGGCGACCATCAACGGTCAAAAAGTGACGATAACCATCCCCGTTTTGCTACCGGATCAGGTGGTGCAGATCAGTATCTTCACGACGACCTTGTCCGGCGTTGATCTACATAACACGGCTTGTTTACGGGCGGATGGGTTGTCAGCTCCGAAGTGCGCGACAGGCTTATTGGTGAGTCAATTACCCAGTACAGGCTTTGCTGGATGGCGGCTTAATTGGGTGCTAACCGTCATTGGAGCGCTTGGGTTCATAACCCTGTTGACCGTTGGATTCTGGATACGGCGTAAACCACGTCTGACGCGTTCCAGTTAAGTTCCGTTTGAAAGCGGACGCTTAAAGAGGCAATCTGAAAAAGGTTGTCTCTTTTTGTTTTAGCGTTTCTGCAAAAAAGCAGTTACAAAAAACAAGTTATTGGCAAATTTGATGGCGAATTTGGCAATGGCTATTGGCAATTTCATGCATTTCGGCGGATTGCTCGGTCACGGTCGCGGCGAAGTTGGCGTTGGTTCTGCCGCCGCCAAGATTGCCATTGAAGTCGTTACAAGGGATAAGTTTTAAGTGGCAAGCTCAATCCGGCGGTGACGGTGGTGAAAAAAATGGCGGCGGCGATGGCGGCGAAAGAAATTCCAATACCAAAACGTTTAACCACAGAGACACAGAGAATGCAGAGAAATACAAAGATTAGGGTGGTGGTCATATGGTACGTGATGACTGAAAATTTTTAAGAGGGAGCACACGGAGGTGCTCCCCTACAAATGCAATACATTAGACTCATCGCATTTGTTTATCACGTACTTTGCAACCACTAACAAGATTAGTATAGAACAAAAGATCGTATGAAGTCAATGTGTTTTGGTTCGAGTTTTCAAACCTTAAATGAGATACTACAGAATGTTTCAAGTCATTGTTTGGTCTATAAGCATATATGATAGAAACAGCGACAATTTTATTTTGGGATGATTATGCGTCAATTTCGCTTCGCTGTTTTTGTTGCCACTTTATTGTTGATTGTGAGTGTGGTTAGTGCGGCTGATAATGTAAGCCCATTTACACCACCGGGAGCAATACCACTCGGTGAAATTGGTTTTGATAAGCTCGTACACGTTCCATTTCCGTTTAACGCACGGTTTTATCTCAAACTCGATTCTGAAGTCGAAGGATTTGTTAGTGTCCAATTCGATGCGGATGACCAAATGGACACGAATCCAAGCGCCTATATGTTGAACGCTGATGCCGAGGTATTGACTGCTTATTCCAGTGTATTAAGAGCCTCAACCTACACTTATCTGTTCGGGGTCTATGGTAAGCCGCCTTACTACATCGTTTTTAACCGACCAGAAGCCCTATCAGTTCTTGTTTCGGAAGGCGATCAGGTGCGGCAGCGACGTGAAGATATTGCGCCTGATGAACGGGTTGAAGGTCGCTATGCATCAAAGGCCGAAACAATCTATCATAAGCTGGAAGGGGTTCAGCCGAATGATATTGTGACGTTTTACCTCAACAATGATTCGGGGAACATGCAAGTATTTAATGGTCACGGGCAGTTTATGAACCGGCTGCTGGCTTATTGCCATTTTCAAAACCACGCAATAGAGTCGTTCCGTTTGGTAGGTGATCCTCCGTATACCGTTCAAATTAGCGCCCCGACCCCAGAGAGTTCAGGGCGACCTTATACACTGTCTATGAAGTTGGGTAACTATTTTCACGAGCCGGTTAATCTTGCGTCCGTAAATATGCCGATTAACTTACAGGCGAACGATGAAGGCCTATGTGAAACGATTACGTTCAAACCCCCACATTCGGGTGTCTACTTATTTTCGTCAGAAGGCGAACTTGATCCGCGATTTTTTACTCAATTAACAATTGGTGCAAATGATAATCCAATTTCTGTTTTAGATTATCGCCGCGATGGACAACATGTCGTTAGTCGCATCCGTTTTGATACGACTGATTTTGTGCATATTCTGATTTCAAATTCGCATTCCCTCACGTTTTCAATCAGTGATGATACACAGACCTTACGGGCCGAAGTAATTCCGATTGGAGTCGGTGATGGGCCAACCTCGTTTATACAATCCGATTCAAGCAAAACAAGACGCTACGAAATCAATGGCGAAAAAGGCGATTTAGTTTTTGTAAAAACACTCTATGATTACTCTGATCCATATTGTTTTGCTGTCCTTGTTGACCGAAACAATATGCCTTTGTATCCTTACGAGTACCGATATGATTATTCATCGCCCATCAACCCTTCATTTTGGTCAGAGTATATTTTGGGTGAAAATCGTTCGTATATGCTCTATTCAATAAAGGACACATGCCGGTTATATTTCCAAGTCTTTAAGGCGGGTACATCTGTTACTTATGATGATTTGGAAAGATCGTTTGCTCCGCTGCTTCCGTGGCGACCGCCTTCCTTCAATTCGTAATAAAAAGCGGCGAATCTGATTAGATTCGCCGCTTTCTTTAGTGCTGTTCAATTTGTGAGCATGTTAACGCCATGCCCGTACAGCCTACTGGCGGTGATTATCCGCGTATTGATCCTGATGCAGGTTGACGTAGTCGGTGCTGGCATCCTGATTACGGACGAACTCCAGTTGACCGTTAACCTCATCAATCACAATCAAGTCGCCAGTGTGGAAGCTGCCCTTGAGCAATTGGATGCTCAACGGGTTTTCCACGAAGCGTTGTAGTGCGCGGCGTAATGGTCGCGCCCCGAACTGCTGATCGAAGCCCTTCTCGGCCAACCAGCGACGAGCTGGCTCGGTCAAGTGGACTTGCAGACCTGAAGCAGCCATCCGTTCGACAATCGCCCGCATTTGCAGGTCGATAATCTGCTCAACTTCCGACAGGCTCAAAGGCGCGAAGATGATGATCTCATCAATACGGTTGAGGAATTCCGGTCGGAACGCCTCGCGCATGGCCTTCTCGATCTTCTGATGATCGACGACCAACTGTTGATCACCACCTTGAACGAAGCCCAGCACGCCACCCTTACGGGCGAATTCGGTACCGAGGTTGCTGGTCATGATGATGACGCAGTTGCGGAAGTCCACCACGCGACCCTGTCCGTCGGTCAGGCGACCATCTTCCAAAATTTGGAGGAGGGCGTTCCACACGTCAGGATGTGCCTTCTCGATTTCGTCGAAGAGAATGACACGATAAGGACGACGACGCACGGCCTCGGTCAGTTGACCACCTTCTTCGTAGCCTACATATCCGGGCGGCGCACCGAACAAACGGCTGACCGTATGTTGTTCGCGGTACTCGCTCATATCCACGCGGACGAGGGCTTCCTCATCATCGAACATGAACTCGGCCAAAGCCTTCGCCAGTTCAGTCTTACCCACACCGCTCGATCCTAAGAAGATGAACGAGCCAATCGGACGCTTGGGGTCTTTGAGACCGCTGCGTGAACGACGAATCGCATCTGAAATGGCGGTGACGGCTGCGCTTTGCCCGATGATGCGCGAATGCAGCACATCTTCCATACGCAAGAGTTTTTCGCTCTCGGTTTCGAGCATCTGGTGAACTGGAATACCTGTCCACTGACCGATGACTTGGGCAATATCGTCCTCATCTACGGTTTCATCGAGGGTGTTTTCCTGCTGCCAGACGTAGCGTTCGCGATCATATTCTTCACCGATGCGGATGCGCTCGGTCTTGAACTCGGCAGCACGTTCGTATTCACGCGCCAGACCAGCGGCTTCTTCGTCGGCTTCCAAATGGTCGATCTGTTCTTTCAGGTTCTTGATGTGTGGTGGCATCGAGTACAAAGCCACACGCAGCTTGGCGGCTGATTCGTCTAACAAGTCAATCGCTTTATCAGGCAAGCGCCGGTCACTGATATAACGGGCTGACAAGCGCACGGCAGCTTCGATGGCCGCATCCGAGATGGTGACTTTATGATGCGCTTCGTAGCGATCACGCAAGCCGTAGAGCATCTCGATGGTGTCATCAATGGTTGGTTCCTCGACAAAGACCGGCGCGAAACGACGATCCAGAGCGCTGTCCTTCTCGATGTACTGGCGATATTCGTCCAGTGTGGTCGCGCCGATGGCATTCAATTCACCACGGGCGAGGGCGGGCTTCATCATGTTACCAGCATCGAGTGCGCCTTGGGCTGCACCTGCGCCAACGACCTGATGTAACTCGTCGATGAAGAGAATGATTTCACCGTTGGAGCGTTGGACTTCTTCGATGGTGGCTTTGAGACGTTCCTCAAATTCACCACGGAAGCGGCTGCCCGCCAACATGCTTGCCAAGTCCAGTGAGATGACCTTCTTGCCATAGAGCAATTCAGGAATATCACCGCTGGCGATCTTTTGGGCTAAGCCTTCGACAATGGCGGTCTTACCGACACCAGCCTCACCGATCAGCACCGGATTGTTCTTGGTACGGCGGCTGAGAATTTGGATGACACGCAGAATTTCCGAGTCGCGTCCGATCACCGGATCAAGCTTGCCTTCGAGCGCCATGCGCGTCAGGTCGCGGCTGTACTTTTCCAGTGTGCGATAACGTGTCTCGGCTTGTGGATCGGTCACACGCTGACCGCCACGAATGTCCTTGATGGCATCGGTAACGCGGTCGCGGTTAATCTGATTGTCCGTCATGATCTTGCTGACAGCGGTGTTCCGTTCGCTCAAAATGGCGAGGAAGATATGCTCGGTGGAGATATAGTCATCACGCAGACGGTTGGCTTCCTCATTGGCGAGGTCAATAATCCGCTTGCTGCGCGGTGTCATGAACAACTGGCCGTTGCCCCCACCATAAATGGCGGCTTTGGGGCTGGCGCGTAAGACTTCATCCAAGCGGCCACGCATACCGCCCAGATCAACACCTAACTTTTCAAGAATTTGTGGGATCACTCCCTCGCCCTGTTCCAACAAGGCCAAGAGAATATGTTCAGTATCAACTTGGTTATGCCCGTAGCGCTGCAAGATTTCATAGGTTCTTGCGATGGCATCCTGCGCCCGTTCAGTAAATCGGTCAAAACGCATCATAATGGTTTGTTTCTGTCCTCATGCATCTGTACCGCGAGCAATTGGTTCTCTATCGTCCCCAGTACCTTCTATTGTAGCGCAGATTGAAATCAAGGGGTGATTTATGAACAAAAGGTGCGGTTGATTTTTTATGACCCGCTTAGCATAGCGCAGGGAGTATCGGAAATGCGTAAGCGGTGTGTAAGCGAAGTGCAAGATAAAAGCGTTTAACCGCTGAGACGCAGAGTTCAATGCGGAGAGATTTAACCACAGAGGCACAGAGGACACAGAGATCAAGACGGAGAGCTATTGATAAGCATTCTTTGCGAACAAACATGAATAGGGCGTATTTGTGGCTTAGTCTTGTGTCGAACTCCACATTTCTTTGCGGGCTTCGTCAATTTCTTCAGCAGTGATATTTGTGTCGCTCCACAAACCACGGAGCAACTTACGCGGTTGTTTAGGTTCAATGTCGTTTTTTAAAGAATTCATAACATGTTCAACCAGACGAACTTTTTCCAATAGAGATAGTGTGTCTGATAACGTTATAACTTGTTCAAAAGACATATCGCTCATTGTGGTTCACCTTAATCTGACTAATCTGCTTATTATAGCAAATTATCCGATGCGAGAGCCGTTTTCGACGGGGAGGGTTGGTTGGAGCAGAACGACATCTTTTTCAGCGGAGTAGGCACCGAGGACAAGGACTTCAGAAGCGATGCCCGCGATCCGTTTAACCGGGAAGTTGACGACAGCGATGATCTGTTTGCCGACCAGCGATTCGGGTGTGTAATTGCGAGTAAGTTGTGCCGAACTGGTTTTGATGCCGAGTGGGCCGAAGTCGATGGTGAGGATATAAGCAGGCTTTTTGGCTTTGGGATTGGGTTCGCATTTCGTGACTGTGCCCACGCGCATATCGACCTTCATGAAATCATCAAACTCGATGGGAGCGCTGGCGATGTTTTCCATGTTTATCTCCTGAAATGCAAAGAGGTGATCGCTGATGACCACCTCATTAGCATAGCGAGGATGTATTGTTTCATCAACACATCGGAAATATTAAGGTGTGACGACCGATTCGACTTGTTTACGGGCGGTTGCATCCTGAGCAACATCGGTATAACCAAGGCGGAAAGCCATTTGTGGGAAAGCAGCCGCACCGGTGAATAACTTCGAGACCTGTGGCTTAAGTTCTGTCACCTGCAAAATCTGTGAGAGGGGTTGGATGCCGATATTCAATGTGGTGGCTATCAAAGCGATACGTTCAAAAACCTGACCCGTATGGATTTGTGCGAGTCGATCATTGGTTGGTGTACTGAGAAGGGCCAGCAGCGGCGCATTGAGCACGATGTCAGCATCGGCTTTGATAGGTTTATGG
>JACDGI010000739.1 GCA_013821665.1 Anaerolineae bacterium | reverse complement strand
CTTACAAGGCGACCCACTGGAACTTCGCCGGTTTCAAAATCGGCCACACCAATTAAGGTTCGCAGTGCGGCATCCAAGTTGCCTACCGTAGCCGAAAGGCCCCACGTCCGGAAATTGGGTCGCCAACGCCTTAAACGCGCTAAGGCTAACTCGGTTTGAACACCGCGCTTGGTAGAAAGGAGTTCATGCCATTCATCAACCACGACCATTTGTAAATCGGTGAATTGTTCAGCGGCATCCTCACGCGTAAGTAGCAACGACAAACTTTCCGGTGTGGTAATCAATACTGTTGGGAGACGAGTGCGCTGACGATTGCGAACAGTGGTCGAGGTATCACCGGTGCGCGTTTCGACCGTCCAGTGAATATCGAGTTGATCAAGCGAGGTTTGTAATGCCGTTGCAGTATCGGCAGCCAGCGCGCGTAGAGGCGTAATCCATAATACGTGTAAGGGTGGAGCAGATGATCGTTTACGGCTATTTTCTCCTTGCGAAGCTAACGAGGGGTGTGATGACATCCATTCGATCAATGGGCCGAGCCATGCAGCATAGGTTTTGCCAGTTCCCGTTGGCGAATAGATCAGACCACTTTCGCCATCGAGATAGGCTTGCCAGACTTCCTCTTGGAAAGCAAAGGGTGTCCATCCATTTTGGTTGAACCATGCCCGAATACGATCCAACGCTTTAGCCATTGCAGTGTTTAACTTTCAGAAGGCAGTAAAGCACGGATGGTATCCAAGGTGTCGGCTTCTTCCATCGGTTTATCGTGCCGCCATGTGAGGATGCGTGGGAAACGAACGGCAATCCCTGATTTGTGGCGTGATGAGGCTTGAATACCCTCGAATGCCAGTTCAAAGACAAGCTCAGGTTTGACAGTACGAACCGGCCCAAACTTCTCCTTGGTATTATTCTTTATAAACTGGTCAACTTTGCGAATTTCTTCATCCGTCAGCCCTGAATAAGCCTTGGTGAAGGGGATAAGATTGCCGGTATCATCCCACACGCCAAAGGTATAATCGGTATATAAGCTGGCACGTTTGCCACTGCCGCGTTGGGCATAGATGAGTACCGCATCCACGGTATAAGGTGCGACTTTCCATTTCCACCAATCACCACGCACACGGCCTACCCGATAAGGCGAATTAAGACGCTTAATCATAAAGCCTTCAACTTGGCGCTCACGGCTTTCATGAATAAGAGCGGCTAAGTTTTCCCATGAACCCACGTCGACGATGGGCGACAGACGCATTCGTTCTTGACCGACGGCTGCAAGGATGCTTTCTAAAGTAGCACGGCGCTGTTGGAGTGGCTGAAGTCGAATATCTTCACCATTGAGTTCTAAGATGTCATAGCCCATGAAAATAACAGGGAAATCAGCTAACGTCTTTTTGCTGACCGTTTTCAATCCAATAAGCCTTTGGAGTTGGGCGAAAGGTTGCACACTGTCATTCTTCCAAACCAGTAATTCGCCATCCAACACGGTTCCATCAGGCAGATGTTGAGCGGCTTCAATGACTTCAGGATAACGATCCGTCACCAATTCCTCACCACGCGACCAGAGATGAGTCTCGCCGTTGCGTCGAATCAACTGCGAGCGGATACCATCCCATTTCCATTCAACCTGCCACTCGGTAATATCGCCAAGTGATTTCTCCGGATCATCATCAACTGGATAGGCCAAGAAAAATGGATAGGGACGACTCTGGTCAGTATCGACGTTTTCGGGTGATAAAAGTGCCTTATAGAAAGTTGCTGTTGGTTCCCAATTACCCATGAGACGATGCGCGATGGTGGCGGTTTCCAACTCGCTAATCTCGGCCAAGGCACGCATGACTAATTTGGCGGAAACTCCCACCCGAAAACCACCTGTAATCAACTTGTTCCATATAAATCGCTGCTGAAGATCAAGTTCACGCCATGCACCGATGATGGCATCGTGCTGTTCGGTTTCTGGCAAACCTTGTAGAGGTAAAAGTCGATCTTCGATCCAAACATGTAGTGGCAAATCGCTTGACACATTTCGTTCGGGCAGTAAAAGCGTGATCGTCTCGGCAATATCGCCGACGGCATCATAAGATTCGCCAAAGAGCCAGTCGGGCAGATTAGCTTCTTCAACCGCCCACTCAGCCAATCGTCGGCCACTTACGGCTCGTCGAGGACGGCGACCCATCAAGAAATGCATCACCCACGCAGCATCTTCCGGCGGTGCTGAACTGAAGTAATCTTTGAGCGCCGCAATTTTGGCGTTGGTTTTATTGGTTTCGTCAATGGCGGTATAGAGGTCAGCAAACGCTTTCATTCTTCAACCTCTTCCGAGCCAGCACTTTCATTAGCATCATCATTTTCACCGGCATAACGGGTATCAATACTGTAGGAGTCCAAGCCTTGCTGCTGTAACCACCGCGAAAGTACCGAGGTATAACCGTGTGTGACACCGACATGCTCGGCACCGGTTTGTTGAATAACACTGAGCAATCCATCCCAATCAGCATGGTCGGAAAGGACAAAGCCACGATCAACGGCTCGCCGTCTGCGTGCGCCTCGAATACACATCCAACCGGAAACATAACCCGAAGCGTGTTCGCCAAAACGACGGATATAAGTTGTCCCACGGGCTGATAAAGGTGCGATAATCAGTGCCCTTTTATAATCAGCTTTATCAGCCTCTTTCGCGTAGATCGTTTCCGGGAGCGCAACACCACTGGCACGGTATGCTTGATTAATCCGTTCGACTGACCCATGCGTCAGAATGTGTCCTATCGACGAATCTACACTGGCTTGGATGCGTTGGGCCTTACCCAGTGCATAACAATAAATGATGCTCGTTTTACCTTCATCTGCATTCTGCTTCCACCACGCATTGATTTGATCAAAAATAATGTCTTGCGAAGTCCAACGATAGATCGGCAAGCCAAAGGTCGCCTCCGTGATGAAGTGGTTGCAGCGCACCACTTCAAAAGGTGTCGAGGTGTGGTCATTTTCCGTCTTGTAGTCACCGGAAATGACCCATACATCACCTTTATATTCGAGCCGAATTTGGGCTGAACCTAAAATGTGACCTGCTGGATGAAACGAGACATTTACCCCGGAGATAGTGATTGTTTGTCCATAAGGAACACTTTGAATAGTCGCATCATCACCTAATCTGGTACGGAAAACCAACTCGCCCTCTTGTGCCACCATATAAGATGCACATCCGCGAACAAAGTGATCAGCATGAGCATGGGTGATAATGGCGCGTTTGACAGGTCGCCAAGGATCGACATAAAAATCGCCGACAGAACAGTAAAAACCATTTTCATTAGCAACCAATAAGGGTGTTTGATTCATATCAGTACTTTATAGCTAGTGGAAATTGGAAGGTTGACATTTCAGAACAAGTGTTCTGAAATGAAGTTGGGCGTTCTAGGTTAAAATCTCAGCGAATGAATAAACTCAGTACGCTCACTATGAACAATGAGTGAATAAACTCATTATATAAAAATGTTTAGTATCAGTTGTAGGCCAGTGAGACTATTCGTTTTACTCAACCAGCCAATACTTATTAACCTCTTTAGTCAAGTCATCCTCAAACCACGCAGAATGGCAAGCCTAATTTGGCGATCAACACATTACCGTAGGCAAAGGTGGCGAGACCCACCAACAAGCGGGCGAAAACAATAGCGTCTTAACTACGCAGCAGGGAACATCTGTTTCTGTAGATCAAAATTCACTCAAAGTGGGTAATCATGGATCGACGATTATGGAAGACTTTCATTTTCGGGAGAAGATTTTCCACTTCGACCACGAGCCTATTCCCGAACGGGTCGTCCACGCGCGGGGTTATGGAGCGCATGGTTTTTTCGAGACTTATCAGCCCCTGTCCGATGTTACCTATGCCGATATTTTCGAACGTGCTGGTGAGCAGACACCAGTTTCGTCCGCTTTTCGACAGTCGCTGGTAACAAAGGCTCATTTGATTTAGCGCGTGATGTCCGTGGCTTTGCGGTCAACTTCTATAC
>JACDGI010000738.1 GCA_013821665.1 Anaerolineae bacterium | reverse complement strand
GCAGGGTGGTTAGTTCGATCAGCTCATGCTGCCGCCCGACGAAGGGTGTCGATTGCGCGGGTAGATTTTGTTTGCCCGCCGATGCCAAAGGCTCCGTTGCTGTGTTGAATAAACTTGAGAACTGAAACCGGTCAACCGCTTCTTGACGGTTGTTGACACCCAGTTTGCGGTAGATTTGGGTGTTGTACCAGCGCACGGTTTTCTCGGCGAGATACAATCTGTTGGCGATTTCTTGGTTGGATAAACCCTCGGCTAAACACGCGAGAATCTCATGCTCACGCTGAGTCAACGGCTCAGATAAGCTCGAAAGTGAGCCTGATTGCGCGTGAGTCATACCCTGTCCTTTATCAAGTTCATTCCTGAATGATAAAGATGATTATACCTAATGTCGGCTGTTCGTCAGAAATTAGCGATTTCATGCGGAATTATTTAATTCGCCGGAACACATAAACATCAGCCTCGCGACGGAATTTAAAACCGCGCATGTGTTTGAGTGCCCATTCGCGGGTGAGTTCCGTTTCGGCTTTGGTGACAAAATAAGTGTCCATATACATATCGGACAGTGTGTATTTGCCCTCAACCTGATTGCCATATTCGATAAATTGGAAGTCTTCATCCAGTGAGGCCATTGTGGCATCCCCATGACTGTCATTCACCAGCAGGATACCGCCGACTTTCAAATAATGTTTGCAGTGGAGCGAGACAAATCCCGCGTACTGCGAGATGAGCAGATCAACACTCTGGGCGGGTTCGTTGATGCCAATTTGATAATCCGCCTCGTGGAAGGTGATGGACGCGGGTTCGCTGTAATGCTTGCGCTTATCGACAAACGCATAATTGGCAGGATTGGCGAAGAAGCGGCTGGCTTCAGGATCCTTATCGACATACACGGCTTCTGGATAGACGAATGAGGGTGTGATGTGAACGTAGCTGCCGGGATAAAGTACGCGTGTGCCACCGTATTTTTCCTTGAGCTGGCGGAACAAATTCAAGCGCTCAAACTTGCGGTCGATGTAATAGTGATTATAGAGTTTTGCGACAGGGACTTTTGCCAAAATATTTCACCAAAGAGAACAGTAGGGATATTTAACACAGAGACACAACGACTCAAAGGCACAGAGCGTTGGATTATACCATGCTGCTCGGTCGAGCGATGTTATCAAATACTTGAAGGGTTTGCTGGCGCAGCCGCTTGCCTTCTGTTGGGTCAAATAGATTCCAACCATCACTATCCACCAGCATCATCGCCTTCAAAATGGGGAAGAGGTCGCGGTCAATATAGTACTGGATCTCCGGTTGGGATAATGGGGCCAGTGTTGGATAGCCGGGATCGTTATTAATGGAGAGATGGAATAACACGCCTTTAATGATGAGCGTGGCAGCCGATGTTCGTCCATATAATGCATCAATGCCGCTGATAATGTCGGGAAGTTTGGCGTTGTCTTGAATAGTTTCGTTGTGGGCCGCATTGAAAATAATGGCGTTTTCAGTCAGCGATTTCCAGCTGAAGATACGCGCATTGAAGTCAGCTTGAGCAGAGAAGCCGATGGCGGCGAGCGCTGCGCCTGTTGCTGCCCCTGAGCGAAAGGCATGGATATAATCGTGTTTGTTACGCTCGGCGCGTTTGGCAACATCATGAAACATGACCATCCATTCCATGATGACTTTGTGATCAGCCGAGGCAGTCTGATATTCAGGTAACAGGAACAGCGCCACCAATACACCGGTGACGTGAATCAGCGTTTGTTGCTCGGCGTAAGAGGCCATTTTGATCCAACCGGAGATGACTGCGTCGATTTTGGTCATCATAGCAGGGGTATAAAAAGTCCGAACGCGTTGGCTGAAACTGTCCCAACTGGAGAGCCGACCGTTTTGATGATCTATTGCTAATTGTTGGATAAAAGAAAAGAGTTCTGGAAGTTTGGCTTCCAATTGTGGTGTGGTCATTCATCATCCCCCTGATGATGGGCTATTGCTAGCCGAGGCACATTTTTGATCTGGTAATGAATCAACCCATTCTACGATGCTTATATCACACCCGCCATAATTCCTCTATCCATTGATAATGCTCTGGATGCTTTGCATATGGCTCGTAAAAGTCTTGGTTTTTAGACATTGAAGATGCGCTATCCTGTTTGAAACTAACTGTAAATATTTCATTTACTTTCGAACCTAAATTCTCACTCTCAACATCTGGCTCTTGACCTATACAAATCAGTTCGCCAGAAACCTCCGTGAATTCACGACGAAGATCAGAATGATTTTTACCACCGTCACCATGATTACGCATTTCCGGGAAATATCTCAAATATACAATTTCAAAAGGCTGATTATCTGGAATCTGTTTTAAAGCTCGCTCCAAAAGTTCTTCATTTGCGATCCCACGTAAAGGAAATTGAAGCTGACGTAGCACAGTGAAATAAATCGTTATCCAATGTCCAGTCATAGTCTGAGATGATGCCACCAGCGACTTCAAATCTTGTAGGGAATGAATAAAGAATGCTGTTCCACTGTGTCCACTTTTAGCCCAATAGACATCAACATAAAGCTCACCATTTTCGTTTAGCCAATCGGACAACAACGCAAGGTTATGTAAAGAAAAAGGGTATGAAAATCCACTCAATCGTCTCCTAGCTTCAAATAGCTATATCGGCTTCACATAACCACCTATACCGCGTTCTAAACCAGCTTTCTGCGCGAGGGGATCAATATAGGCCAGCATATTTTTGCCGGGGCAGACACTTTCAGGATTGAACTCGTGGTGGGTGGCGAGATGCGTGAGGGTGTAGGTGGTTGTTAGCCAATTGACCACTTGTTGCAACTTAGTCAGTTGGATTTCGAGTGGGAAATCTATTTCAAAGTTGCCCATGACGCACACGCCAATCGTGCCAGTATTATAACCTGCCACCGACGAACCTCGCGCATGAATATTGCGGCCTTCGTACACAATGCCATTCTTATCGATGCAGTAGTGATAACCCACATCTGCCCAATGGTTGGTATCCATATGCAAATCTTGGACATCACGCATAGTTTCATTGGTTGAGAGCAAGATGGCGCTGTGATGGATGGCGACTGTGCTGTAAACATCAGCAAGGTTATCGGGATAGACATACCACGCGGGATTGGTGGGATCGTTGGTCACACCGAACTCATTAATCGCACCGTGATCCGGTGGCCGTGCGCCCCATTGGTCACGCGGGACGATGACCAGCGTTTGAGGTGTTGGAGATGGAATTGTTGTGGGTGTTGGTGGAATTTGGGTCGGTTCGATGACCACTACGATAGGCGCTGGTCGGTGGGTGAGCCACGCAATGATGGCACCACCGGCAGCGGCGAGTGAGGTCAAGATGAGGGTGAGCAATCGACGGCGGGAAATAGGTCGTGACACAATAAATCATAATCTCTGGGAAGGGATTTGCCAGCAGCAAACCCCTATGGGCGATTTGTTTATTATGGGCTGAGACTGGCTAGCATATCAACGGTGGCTTGTACCGTTTGGGCGTTTTGATCTTCGCGGCTGATGGTGGCAGGATTATCGCCGGGTTGCATTCCGTACCAACCAAAGCCGCTGTGGTCGCCGCCTTCAATAGCCACAAATGGGGTGTCAGCCGGCAAGAATTTTTTACCGCCGAGGACACTGTCCAATTTAGCGACTCCGTCACTCGTGCCGTAGATGGATACCGCTTTGATGGAGGCTTTGGACAAATCAACGGCGGGATAAGATGCCCAGAAAGCCAGCCCCTGAACTTTGGTGCTGCTGGCTAGATATTGGGCTGCCATCGAACCACCAAGCGAATGTCCGGCGATGCCCCAATGTTGAATATCAGGATAGGCTTTGACCACCTCATCGGCTTTGCTGATGCCGAAGATCGCCAGATAAAGTGGCATGGGTGTAATAACCGTCAGATAGCCTTGGTCAGCAATAGCGTGCATCTGCGGGGCATAGGCACGCGGATCAACTTTACCACCGGGATAGAAAATGAGGCCGGTTGTGGGC
>JACDGI010000737.1 GCA_013821665.1 Anaerolineae bacterium | reverse complement strand
GCCACACACCACACCGCAACCAGCAAAAGTGGACGCAGTTTGAAGCGCTGCATTTGTACGATGCCCAAGCCGACGACCAACGCCAATACCGGCCATAAGCCCAGCAGGTAACGGGCGATGCCAATGAAATGCAGACGCTCGTTGATGAGTAATACCACAGCGAAGGTGCCGATCAGCAAACCGAACGCAAACAGGATATTACGCCTGCCGCTGCGAAGCGCGTACCAGCCTAAAATGACCAACAACGGAACTGCGCCATTACTAAATTGTGTCAGCACATTATTGATCAGAGTGAGGGCAGCACTAGCATAGAAATTGCGCGAACTTTCGCCGGAAACGACACCTAACGCGCCGAAAGCGACACCCAACCAAGGCAGGTAAAGTAAACCGCACAGTACAGCCACCAGTGTAATCATCCACCAACGGCGATTTTTGGGCGCGACCAAAAGATGATATAAGCCGAGGGTAATGACCAGCGGCAGCGCCATGTAATGGACATAGAGTAAAGCGAGCAGCGACCCGAAAAAGAACAATGCATTCGGCCAGCTTGGTTTGCGATAGGTAAACTGCCAATAGGCGAGTAAGGTGAGCGCGACCAGCAGCGGAAAGAGCGTATACATGCGGAGTTCAGTCAACTGGTGAAGGAAAAAGGCCGAAATGCCTAATGCAAATGCCGCACCCAAACCAGCTAGTTTACCGGCCATTAGACAGCCGAGCCGATAGATGACGGCAACCGCCATCACACCCATCAACAGCGAAAACGTCCGCGCTACAAAGGGTGTCCAACCAGCGACCTGCCCCCATAGGTTAAGGGCAACATAGTATCCAGGCGGATTGTATTCATTATATTGGAGCGCTCGATCTACCGTTTGGGTAATCGAAATTGGGCCGTAGTTTGGCGCAGCACCAGCGTAATACAACGAGTACCATTCGTCATACCAGATGGTGTTGATATTTAAGTTGCGGACACCTGCCCAAGTCACGAACAATAAAAGGATGAGTATGGCAAGTGGTGCAGGAAATCTGTATCGTAGAAAACGCACTATCCACGAACCTTCATTTGTTTGTCGCGAGATGTTTACTGTAAAGCATCACTGTTTACCTTGACCAGCCTGATTTCTGATGGCGCAACTTCCTCCCAAGCGCCACGTATAGAAGAGTAAGAGATACCCCCAAATCGCAGGGATCCCAAATCAGGATTGAACACCTAAGTGGTACAATAATAATGATTACAAAAATGATGAACAAGGAGAAACCCTGCGATGTCGGCATGGTGGGGGTCGAAGAACAATGTATCGGCACGACTGCGGCTGGAAGTGGAAGCCATGCGGGCGACCTTCGACAATACGTTTAAGTTGATTGTCCCGCCTATGGGTGCGCTGTATTGGGAAGGCGATGTGGAGCTGAATCTGGCGACACTCGAATCCCCTTTTCACCGGCTGAAAATCCTCTATCCGAATGAATATCCTAATCGTCCGGCAGAGGCTTATGTTTTGCGTCCGCGTATTTATAGTGAAAAGCACCAGTATGAAGATGGTCAACTGTGCTTATTTAACCCGAAAGATGGCACACAGTATGGTTGGAATCCGAGTAAGTCCACGGCTGTCACAGTAGCGGGTTGGGCGGTACAGTGGATGTATGCCTACTATACGTGGAGGGCAACCAACGAATGGCCGGGTATCGAAGAACGTGTTGATCCGAATACACCGCTGCCGCCGCGTCGTCGTTAATAAAGGCGAAACCTTATGATTGGACGGCTCAAAAAGAGCAATAAAAGTAGCGTACCGAACCTCGTGATTGCCCAGCGGGTCGTCGATAAAATGGCGACTGCTGCCAAACACTTTTTACAGGACGAAACTGGCGAGGCAATGGTCGGCTTGATCGTGCAGGGCACCCATACAGGTGTGGATACGCTTTACGTGCTGGATACAATTGCGCCTGATGAAACCGCCGTCGTGCGGGAATGGGCAACTTTTCAGCAGGGCGATGAACATCAGGACGATCTGATTTATTGGCTGCAAGAGAACTGGCATGTTCAGCGCCAGAAAAAGCGCGACTCGCAGGGCAAGCCTGTCCTCGCCAAGTGGGACGTGCCACTGCGTTATTTAGGCGATTGGCATAAGCAGCCCGGTTTCATGGTGCAGCCAAGCGGTGGCGATTTGATGACGGCTCGCGGTTGGATTGATGATAAAGACAACGGTATGGATTTTTTGCTGGCACCAATTGTGACACTCGGCCATCCGGCGACTGCCGCCAGCGAAACGGGAGGCAACTTCATCACTGTATCGCAGGGTGATGACACGGCGATGCGGGTAGACTTCTGGTACATTGACCGTCACAGCCGCGACTTCCACCCAATTATTCCCTCGGTTTATCCTGATGATCAACTGCCGACGGTGAGCGCTTATCCGTGGCATCTGGTCAACGAAGCACGTTTCAAGGCCGAGTCGGAGCTGCTGGAAAAAGACGGTTTGTTCACATCACTGATCCTGTGGGATACGGGCAACGCTCCGCCCTTGGATGTGTGCTTCCTAACGGCGCGAGTTGGGGCGGATAAGGTGCTGCTGCTGGTGACACCCTATAACTACCCGACCAAAGCACCCCATGCGCGGGTTGCGCCCTTTAAAGGCATCAAACCGGATGAGGATATTTATAAGGTATTTGGCGACCTGTGGAAGCAGTCGCAGCCAGTTAAAGATCCGCCGGATTGGACATGGTCAGAAGGTCGCCACCTGATTGACTATATTTTCGCGCTAGAAGAGTCGTTGGGTATTAAACATACACCGCCGCCTTCTGCCGATGGAGCAACCAGCGAACAAAGTGTTGAAGCCGAACCCACACCGGAGAAAAAATCATGAATTTTGACCGTGTGGAACGGCTTATCGGTGCCAGCAATTTGGGCTTACTCAAAACCAAGCGGGTGGGCGTGGTGGGACTGGGTTCCGGCGGCGGATTTGTGGCATTGACCTTAGCCATGAGCGGCGTGGGTAAGTTTGTGCTGGTCGATGACGATGTTCTGGAGAACACCAATATCGTGCGGCATGTGGCCGACATCCGTTATATTGGTCGTCCCAAAGCCGAAGTCGTAGCGGAACTGATTAAGCTGCGTAATCCGGATGCCGAAGTTGAAGTACGTGTGGGGCGCATCGAGCAGAATATGGATGTGCTTGAGCATCTGGATTTGCTGGTTTCGGGTGTGGATGGTGAAGGACCTAAGTACGTCCTCAATCAAGCCTGTCTCAAGCGCAATCTGACAGCCGTTTATGCGGGTGTTTATGAACGTGGTGAGGGCGGCGACGTAGTGATTATCCACCCTTATGACGGGCCGTGTTATGCATGTTGGGCAGAAGAATTAAGAGAAGGTTTGGCTGTTTCAAATCTAGCACCCGGCGAAGAACTTGATTATGGTATGATTGGCAAAGATGGTACGTTGGAAGCTGAACCCGGTTTGTGGCTGCATGTCGCGCGTGTGGCAGCCACCCAAGCCGATATGGCGCTCAATGAACTTTTGGCAGGAACCAACGTTTATAAAGTCATGCCCACCAACACAGTCATACTGGCGAACACGGCGCTCGAAATACTCAGTGGACATATTAGCCAGCCGTATTCAGCCGAATGGGTCACCATCGAACGGGATCCGAATTGTCTGGTGTGTGGTGATGCGCTACGTAATGATCTTTCCGGCGAGGCACATGAAGAAATTTCGCTGGATGCTTTGATGAATGCAACCGGCATTACGCTGGAAGGAAACGCGGAGGAAGAGAATGAGTGATACCAACAATCCACCGATGGATAATAGCAATCCACCTGTAGAGGGGACACCGTCCGTGCCACCTGCACCGACGAATCTACCCGAAAATAACGTCGGTGCGGATAATATGGATGAACGGCTGGAACGCTTGGGCGGTGAACCGGCACCGGCTATTACACCCGAAGAATTTGCCCGCTTACAAAAAGCCGGACAGGTGCATATTGATGCGCGTGGACGGGTGAAAACAGCACGCCGTACCGA
>JACDGI010000736.1 GCA_013821665.1 Anaerolineae bacterium | reverse complement strand
ATCGTATCACGCTCGACGGTCAACCGCGTTGGGTAACGGCCCAGTACATCAAGGTCAATCCCGCCGATAGCCTCCAAATCCCTTATGTCTTTCAATTTCCAAATGATTTGGTGCGCGAATTACGTGAAGCATTGGGTATTACGGCTCTCAGCGCCAGCACCACCGAAGCCGATGACATTCAGGCCATAGCCCGCTATATGCCCAATTTTTACTTGCGTGGCAATAATTGGGATGCCCCCCAGATCACCAAATTGCGTGGTTGGCTGGAGCAGCTTTATTCTTATGGGGTCATTTTGCGTTCGCCGGGTCCCGGCGGTTGGTCACTGTCGGAAATCGAATCGGCCTTTATAGCGGTCTCGGCCATCGCGCAGGGTATGTCAGGCTTCTTACATTTCGCCTTTGGCATCGATGATCCAGCACTGGCTTTCCGCTTGCTTTATGCTCCCTTGGTGATCACGCGCATGAATCGTGATAACGTCAACACATCGTCGGATTCAGTCTGGTTCGCTAAAAACGTGCAGGGCTATGAAGTCGTCTTTGGCAATCGCGTTTTCTTCCCCGGCAGAAGTCCGACCAGACGCTATCCTCAATTACCTTTTAGCAGTGTCGAACTCATTGCCCATGAAGTCTCGCACGTCATCAACTTTCGTTATCAACTAGCCGATAGCGTGGGGCGTGACATATCTCCCGACGACTATTACATGGCCACCATTAATAACGCCGCCTATACACTGCCCAATGGTTCCGTTGTGCGCTTGACTGGTAATTCCGGTTTTGGCTTTGTTGCCCGCAGCAGTGATGATCCTGCCGAAATTGTGACCGATGCTATCGCTAACGCTGCTCTTGGACGCATGACTTTCGCTAATTCCAATCCCACTCTATCGGATTTGGGAACAGCGCGGCAGGCACAACTCACCGACCTCGTCAAGCGGGTTATGCAGTGGCAGGTCAAACACTATGTCGATCTCAACACCATCCGTGCCAAAATTGATAGCATCCGCCTGAAGAATCCTCAACTCGCCGATATGACACCCGCCCTCAACGCCATCGCTGTGGGTGATAACGCCCTCGACGCGCAAATCGCGTCCCTTAAATTACTTGCCGCACAGCCTCAATAACGTCCAATCGCATCGTATTGATTCCCTCCCCTGTACACGGGGGAGGGTTAGGGCAGGGGTTCTTCTCTGAATCTCTCTGTGTCTCCGTGGTTAAATCTGTATTTCTCTGCGTCTTTTCGGTTAAATATTCTTATCGAGTTCTATCTCAACCTTATGCCCGAATGTCACGCTGTTATTCACCCAGCGCAGCCAAGTCGGACGCAGTACGTACAATGTACTGCTCGCAATCATATTATCGAACGAAGGCGGAAGTTGGAACTTGCGCAGATAAATCAGCAGGATTTGCTCACGTACCCGCTCGTCGCTGATGGTCTGCGCCTCGCCTTTAACTTGCAGCCCGACAATGTCTCCCCACTGCCAAACTGCCGGATAAACATTGCCGGAAACCTGCTTGTGAGCGCTCAGATTAACGCTGTGCGCCACACTCGTACCGGATAACCAATACAGATTAAATTGGTCGTCGGATACATAAAAAACAGGCGCGGTTTCAGGATGCCCCTCGGCATTCACTGTCGCCAGCGCCAGCGTGGATTGTGTCTCTAAAAATTCGCGTAAGACCTGCCGGATGTCTGGATCACTCATCAGCGGTTGGCCTCTCTTTGCTCATCCCTAACCACTCGAAGTATAACGTGTTTTGGATGCCAATTCGAGCCAGCGCCCGTCCCACCGTACTGTTGATGATGTCGTCCACGGTTTTGGGTCGACCATAAAACGCCGGAGCTGGGGGCATAATCACGGCGCCATTTTCTGCTGCTTGTACCATCAACCGCAAATGACCGATATGCAGCGGAGTCTCACGCAGCAGCAGCAGCACCGGACGACCTTCCTTGAGTTGCACATCTGCCGCCCGTGTCATCAAATCCGCGTCATAACTGTTAGCAATTGCTGACAGCGACTTGATGCTGCACGGCGCGATAATCATGCCCATCGTCTCAAATGATCCACTGGCGATGCTCGCACCCACATCTCCCGGCTTATGCACCACACTCGCCAGCTTCTCAACGTCGCTCACTTTCCAATCGGTTTCTTGGGCAATCGTCGATTTCGCCGCCGGACTCAGCACCAGATGCGTTTCAATCGCCTTGTCCTGTGCCAACGCTTCCAGCATCCGTATCCCATAAATCACCCCAGATGCCCCCGAAATCCCGATAATCAATCGTTTTGGCATAGCAATTTAGCCTTTATAATCTTCAAACTCCCAATAGGCAATTCTGCTAATTTTCATAGCGACTTCTTGCCACGTCTCGCCTGAATACAACTGAAGAATTAAACTAATTCTATTAATGAGGCGATCAAGATTATATTCAAACACTATCAGATAATGGCACCCTATCACAATTTGGTCATGTGGGAATTGTTGAGAAAGCCATTGCGGAGTACATACCGTTACTTGGAACGATTCTTCCCCCACTTGATCTTTTGGTCCAATTAATAACTGTAAACTGAACCCAAAACTTTCAGGATCATCGGGAAAATAGGATGACAAATCAGAAATATCAGGGCTTAAAATGTGCTTTAACTCTGCATAAATCATAAGGTTCCCTGTTTGCTCTTAATTCCCTCCCTGTTACTACGGGGAGGGTTAGGGTGGGGTCTAGCTCATTGCTTTCGATATTCTATCCATCTCATATGCGGCTTTTGCATTTAACTCAGTACTCGGCCATCAGAACTCAGTACTATTATTATCTTCTAGGTTTACTTTTGGTTAACCCAACAAACTGGTTACCAACCATCCACCAACTTCTCCCATCACCTTGCTCCCTCAAAATGGTTAGCGCCATCTGCTCCAAAGAGTTACAAAATGTTCTTCCAAAAGGTAACCCTTTATCCTTACATATCGAGTATGCTTCTCGTAGGGATGAGGCAGGCCTCATCCGTTTTCAGGGGTTCTCCCCACGCATCTTAACATCTACCGATATGAGCAACGAGCACAAAACTGGACTTGTGCTTGTGCCGCCTGTGCCGCTTGTTCTGCATTTTGTGCGTTTATAGGCAGGATCATCTCCTATGAATGTGATTCGCAAACTTCAAAATCAGCCAACAAATAAGCTTATGGCAGTGCTGCCGCCGCCGCCACTGCCGCCATAAACCAGTTTACTGTATTAGCCAATTATTGACGGTTTCCGTCGCGGCAGAAGAACAACCATAATCAGTGTAACGGCTTCAATAGTCCATCGCTATCACGCCTTTGTCGGCTATAGCAGGGAGCAAAAAGAGGAACAGGGAAAACTCACGTAGTGTACTTTTCATACGACAGAAGATTTACTTCTCACCCCAATGTATCGCCATCGTCCCAAACATAAATGTGCGATACTGCACATTTCGAACGCCAGCTTGCTTCATCAGAGCGGCCAATTCTTCCGGCGATTTAAAAGCTTGTGTCGAACTGGGTAAATATTGGTAAGCATCGGCGCCGTTCTTGCCCGCTACAATCCGGCCCAGCAGCGGAATAACGTAACGCAGGTGAATTTCGATGAATGGCTTAAGGAGATTATCTTTCGGTGGTGAACTATCCAGCACCACGATCCGCCCACCTGTTTTCAACACTCGTAACTGCTCAGCGAACATACGCGGAATATCGACCACATTACGTGCCAGATAACCGGAGGTGACTGCATTGAATGTGCCGTCAGGGAAGGGCAAGTTGAGCGCATCCGCCCCCGTCCAACCAACTTGCTTACCCAGCGGCAGTGTTTGCCCAACCTGCATCATCGGCAGCGAGAAATCACCCCCGACAACCTGCAAGTTCGGAACGGCTTTTAGAGCCTCAAATGCAATGTCACCGGTTCCAGTTGCCAGATCAAGCAGCTTATCGCCCGTTTTCAATCGCGCTTGCTGCACGACAAAGCGTCGCCATTTCATATCCTGTCCGCCGGTCATCAAGCGGTTCATCAG
>JACDGI010000735.1 GCA_013821665.1 Anaerolineae bacterium | reverse complement strand
TTACGGCATCTTGAAATCGGGTCAACCTTTTGACCCTCACTACCACCATCTTTCATTAATTACCGCTTGACTTTCAAGACGGTATCTCATCCCAACCCTTCTCCCCCGTACTCAAGGGAGAAGGGCTAACCCATTGGGCTTATTAGTGGATGGTTTCTTATAGCTCAAGTTGTCTGATAAGTAATATGCGCTATACTGAAATTATTCCGTTGTTTAAATATTTCACAGCAGGATTGGTTTATGGACTTACCCTTCCACCTTAAAGCACTTCCGCCCGAAGCGTTGGATGTCCTTCGTTACTTTGGGACACTGAATGATCCTGTCGCACACGCGATGAAGATTACCGACGAGGTGGGGTTGAGTGACCGCACGTTCGGTAAGGTTATTCGTCGTTTAGTGACCAAAGGTTACCTGCAAATGGATGGTGACCAAGCCTACCGTCTGAGTGAAAACGGGCAGGATGCGGTCGATGAGTTACTGGAATATGATGCGGAATTTCCGGCGGATAAGGCTGCCCGCCAAGCGCCTGTCGAAGAAAAAGTCAGTCGCAAGATGGTTTTGGTCGTCCCAAAAACACTGCAATCGGGTGCGGCGACAACCTTCCATGTGGGCTTTAATCCAGCAGACGACGAGCAAATTTTAGAGGATATGGCGGAAGTCGTAATCCGCGTATCCTTGGTGAACGCTGAGCCAGCCCGTCCGCAAGAGTCGACCATCAACGTGCAAAATAAGGCTGTTTATAAGAGTTTCACCGTAACAGCCGGAACGCTCGACAAAGCACGGATTAAGATACAGGCTTTCCAGTTGGGGCCAAATCCCGATGATATTGCGGTGGCAGGTGGCATGTACGTCGATTTGGATGTAACCAGTGCTGCTGGTGCGCCCCAAGTGGCCTTCACAGTGGATGTCAGTATTAATAAACAGGTAGATTAATCTCAATATGGCTTCTGAATCGTCTTCGATACGCTATCCCCGGCGAGTGGTGTGGCGGGCTGTGCTGCGCTTCCTCGGCTATGGTTTGCTGCGTCTGCTGACACGTGTGAGCGTCACCGGATATGACAACATCCCGCGAAAAGGGCCGCTGATTCTGGTGGGTAATCATGTGGCGATGTTGGAAGCCGTGATGATGGTATTGTGTGCGCCGTTTCAGGTTGAACTCATCGGTAACGGTGATATTCCATTTGACCCTAAATATGGCTGGGCTGTCCATGCGTGGGGTTATATTCCGATACGGCGCGGTGAGATGGATCGCGAGGCACTGAAGGTCGCGCTGGAAGTGTTGAAGCAGGGCGGCGTGGTTGGGATTTTCCCCGAAGGTGGCATCTGGGAGTCTACGGCTAAGAAAAGTAAAACCGGCGTTTCGTGGCTGAGTTATCAATCCGGCGCACCGATTGTGCCCATTGGATTCGGTGGGATTGATGGGGCATTGGCAGCCGCCTTCAAGTTGAAGCGGCCACCGGTCAGCATGAATGTCGGCCATGTGATTCCCGCGATTGATCCAGAAGCGACCGATAAACCGCGCAAGCAAGCCCTAGAAGATGCTGCCAGCTATATTATGACGCAGGTGGATGGTTTGATACCCGAAGCCGATAAGAAGCGCTGGCGACGGATTGTTGATGAACGCTTCGAACTGCAACTGAATGTCGAACGACCAGACGGGCAGATTGTCGAGCTGCCATCTGAATTGCAAATTAGCCGGCCTGAGATGTTGGCGAAGTTTTTCCATCGTCCGCTGCTGCTGGATGTGTTCGCCCGTAATCTCAAGCTGCCAGTGCAAGCACTACAGGCACTCGATACCGAACATGATCCGGTTAAACTGGCCGATGCCAGTGATGCAGCATTGGGCTATTTGAAAGATAATCCCTATTTCCTGACGTATCGCTTCGGATACGACGAAGGCGGCGCGATGGAAACGGGTTTGCGCCAACTGAGCGCTGTTGGGCGTTGGGCGGGCAAGCAGGGCAATCGCTTGGTGGTTAAGCCCATTCGGCGCTTCCGCCAGCGCGGCAAAGAAGAAGAATTCGTGGAAGAGAAGCCCGGTTCTATCCCGCTGCTATAATTTCAACTCGAAAAATCAAAGAAACTTTTAAAGTCCTTTTTAACTGAAAGTACATTCATGTTTTATTTTGTTTCGCAGGGCGTGAGTATTGCATTTGCAGCCGGTGCTTCGCCGGGGCCGTTTACCAGTTTTTTGATCGGAAGAACGTTAGCGCAGGGCTGGCGCAAGAGCATCATTCTAGCGATCACGCCCATTATTACCGACATACCCATTGTGATTGTAGTGTTGCTGATCCTCAAGCAGTTTCCGCCGGAACTCATTCGAGTTATACAACTGGTCGGTGGTTTGTATCTGCTGTGGATTGCCTACGGCTCGTGGCGGCAGTTTAAAGCCGGTAATACCTCCTTTAAACCGGAAGCGGCATCCGACGGCGAGAGTACGGCGCGTACCTTAGCCCAAGGCGCGGTGATGGGCTGGGTCAGTCCCGGCCCTTATATCTTTTGGGCAACCATCAATGGGCCGTTGTTGATACAGGGACTTAATCAATCGGTGCTAATGGGACTGGCCTTTCTGGTGGCGTTTTACGGCACATTCATCGCGATACTGTGTTTGTATGTGTTGGTGTTTGATCGTCTGCGACGTATCGACGAACGGGTGACAAAAGGCATTTTCTTGGTGACATTGGTCGTAATGGTCTTGTTTGGGCTGCGACTGATCGGGCAAGGTATAGGCATCATTTCAGCCTAATTGAGTTCCTGCCATTCAAGCTGGAAACGAAATAAAATGTGCCGAAACTCGCGTGAAAATGATGAGTTCTTTGCTCGTGATTTCCCTTATTGAAGCGTTACAACCAGCGACCATTAAGGCTGTTTTGGGGTGCTTGACAAACGCCCTTCATTTGTCTTATGCTGACAGCGTCGTTAAATAAAAATGATACACGTAAGCGCGAAAAATGCTTATTGTTGGCAAGCAGTAATTAGCGGGTCAGGTGAATTATTATGATTGAAATGCCCAAGCGTATATGGATTGAAATGCATTCGAATGATGCCGGTGAATCGGACTCGTGCGATGTTATTGTTGAAATTGAAAACAGCAAAATCTATACTTCGGTGTTTATCACGGTGCCCTATTTGCAACGCCAGATGGAATTGAGTTATACAGTTAGCAAGCAGTTCCCAGACGCGCTGCCGGTGCGTTATGCTGTGTTGGAAACGCCACATGTGGTGGTTGAAAACCTCGAACGAGACACGATTGAAGATACGATTGATAACCTCATGATCCTCGACATGTTTGAGAGTGTATTCACACAGGTTACTGAAGACGAGACAACTCGAACTACGACTACTGGCAAGCGTGCCACTACTGAGGTGGCCGCTGCTGTAATCTCGGATGTACTGGTGGTTGAGGGCTAACGCGCAGGAAAACACCTGACGAACCTACCCTAAGCCGTTTATAATAACGCCAGACATTCCGATCTGGCGTTTTTATTTGTATGGAACCAATGTATTTTAACCGCAGAGAGGCGCGGAGCGCGCAGAGATCAAGTCAAGAGTTAACCAGCACAGAAGAGAAAGAACCCCCACCCTAACCCTCCCCCGCAAGCGATGGAGGGGACAAAGCTAGGGAGCACACAGAGTAAGAAGACAGAAGTGTACTCATCCGGTAGAGCTTACGCAGAGATCAGCTCACCGCTATCAGCGCAACATTAGGAGCAAACATGTCCAAGCAAGATTACGTTAACAGTCAGCTTTACCGCATCCGGCATTCAACGGCGCATATTATGGCCGAGGCGATGTTGGAGCGCTTCCCCGATGCCCAGATCGCCATTGGCCCGCCCATTGAGGATGGTTTTTACTACGACTTCGGTTTGCCACAGCAGCCGACCGAAGAAGATCTGAAGTGGGTCGAAAACCGGATGAAAGAAATCATCAAGGGTGGCTACGACTTCAAGGTGAAAGATGTGACACCCGATGAGGCCTTGAAGTTCTTCAAGAATCAGAAGTACAAGACAGAAC
>JACDGI010000734.1:2060-4022 GCA_013821665.1 Anaerolineae bacterium | reverse complement strand
CACCATTCCATATGCCCAAAGCGCCATTTTTAGTCCTGATGGTCGCTGGTTACTGACGGATATTGGCCTGTGGGATTTGGCTGCTGGCAAACAGGTCACCCAATTGGGTAACAAAGTAGCCGCTTTTAGCCCTGATAATAATTTGTTAGCGACTTATGATCAAAGTGTTGGCAAGGTGATGCTGTGGGATATATCAAAATTGGCGCAGGGCGATGAGTCGCCGTTAATGATCCTTGAAGCCCAAAAACGGCAGATGGGTTATCCCGATGAATTGGCGTTCAGCCACGATGCGAAAATGTTGTATTTGAAACGAGATGGCGATATTCAGATATATGGTGTGCCAAAAACCAATATATAACCCAAAATCTGACGCTTGCCCACCGGACTTATTTCAGGGCTGAGTTTTACTGTTTTTTGCGGTATCATCGTCGTTTGTCTTAACAAAGATGATCTGAGGAGGTGGGTATGAAAAAGATTATCCTCATGCTGGTCGCCGTGCTGGCAGTGATAATGATGATGAGTTTGAGCATGGGTGTCAGCTTGGCGCAGACGGCAGCCACTGCTACGCCTAAGCCCAAAGCCACGACCACTGGCACAACCAAGTTTAATTCGAGTGTAACGATTTTCGCGGTGATTTGTGAAAATCAGGCTGTTGTCAATCTGAGTGGCACGATGGAACCCAACTTTGATGTTTTCTATCAGGTCTACTCTGGCCCACAGGCCACCGGCACAGCTCTCACCAACCTACGCCGAGTGCAGGTTAACGGCACCTATGCGTTTAGCGAGACCGTTCCCTATACAGGTGGAACTGTTGCGGCAGGCGGTACTGGCAGCGTCAAAGTTTATATCGCACGGGAAAGCGCCCCAAATACACCCGCAGGTGATGTCTTTAAAGTCGATGATCTTCAAGACGGGTGTAACAACGCCCAGAACCCTGTCGCTACCAGTGTTGATACAGGCGCGGGAGCGGGTGGCTCCACGACCACAACAGCCTCTACAGGCATTCGTATCCGCTCACCGTTTGGCGGTTTTATTAATACTTCGGTGCCGGTTGCTCCTGAAGGCGCGGTTGTTATTGGCGCTCGTAAATTTGTGAACCCTTCACGTTCCTCAACCCCCGGTGTGATTTTTGCCGAGTGCAATAACTGGCTGCCTGCGGCTGCCCCCGGTGTCGTTTATGACAATGACAACATCACTATTTTCTGGTCGTGGTATGCCAAGACTGCTGCCGAAGTGCAGGATCATATCAGCAAGGCACAGTACAACGTGACGCTGAACCGTGCGCCGTTGATCAATGTTGGCACCAGCGAAATCAAGGTCATTGGTGGTAACAATTGGGTGTTTTATACCTCAAATATCGGCAACTTAAAGCCCGGTCAATATGGCGTGGAATTTAAGCTGACGTGGTCGGAGCAAACCTTCGACGGTTACAAGAAATACGGCCCCGGTTCTGCCACGCTGGAACAGGACTCAGGCTGTCTCTTTACTGTGGATCGTAATCCTACTAACGGCGATGTGGCCTACAACAATATTTACAGCGTTCGCCCATAATCAAATTTGGGGCAAGTTACAGCTTGCCCCTTTTCGTTTGTCTTGAACTTCGCCGCTTTTTCCGGTTAAAAACATGCAACTTCTCGCTGAACAGGCAGCCGCCCTTTTCCAGATTACACTCTCGCCGGAACAACTGGCGCAGTTCGAAATCTACGCGCGTGAATTGGCCGATTGGAGCCAGCGCATGAACCTGACGGCGATTGTCGAGCCGGAAGCGGTACAGGTACGGCATTTTCTGGACTCGCTGTCGGTGGTACTAGCAGTCAAACCCTTTAATAACATGCGTATAATCGACATCGGGACAGGCGCAGGTTTCCCCGGTTTACCACTCAAGATTGTTTTTCCACAGTTAAACGTCACATTGATGGAAGCGACTGGCAAGAAAATCACGTTTCTGAGGCACATTATTGA
>JACDGI010000734.1:0-2050 GCA_013821665.1 Anaerolineae bacterium | reverse complement strand
TTAAATGCGCGTGCCGAGGATGCGGGGCAGATGCGGGAACATCGCAACCGTTATGATCTGGTGGTGGCGCGTTCGGTGGCACGGATGCCAGTGCTGGTCGAATACATGCTGCCTCTGGCGAAGCTCAATGGACGCTGCGTAGCCATGAAGGGCGATACAGCGGCTACCGAAACCAAAGATGCTAAACGGGCATTGACGCTGTTAGGCGGTAAGCTGGAAAGCATCAAATCCCTGCAACTTCCCGGCGTGGTGGATACTCATTTCCTCGTGACCATTCAAAAGATCGCCTTTACACCTTCGGCTTATCCGCGCAAACCGGGTACACCCAGCCAGAATCCATTGGCCTAACTGGTCATAGCTACGTAATCGCTGTTATCCTAATCTAAAATCATCTATTGGCATTGTGTGAGGGCTAAAGACGTGTATACCCCTAAGTATTTCGAGATGAACGATCCGGCTGAACTCACGGCCTTCATGCAACACTATAATTTCGCAGCCTTGGTAACGAGCCACGAAGGTGGCATCTCAGCCTCGCATTTGCCCTTCATGATTGATGAGACACGCGGGGAACACGGCACGTTGATTGCGCATCTGGCACGTCCAAATCCGCAGTGGCAGACCTTCGCGGATGGAAAAGAAGCGCTGGTGATTTTCACCGGCCCACACGCTTATGTTTCACCTTCGTGGTACGAGAAGCCCACAACGAATGTACCGACTTGGAATTACACGGCTGTTCATGCTTATGGCGTGCCGCGTGTAGTCGAAGATCCTGAAGCGATTTACGCTATGCTCGACCAATTGGTGCAGACACATGAGGGTAGTTATGAGCAGCCTTGGCCGATGCAATCCGCCGAGGAACATGTACGGCGGCTGATTGGTGGCATTGTCGGTTTTGAGATGACGATTACACGCGTCGAAGGTAAGGCCAAGCTTAGCCAGAACCGCAGCGAAACCGACCAATATCATGTGGTCGAGCATTTATCCCAAAGTGCCGACATGCTGTCGGTGGATACGGCAGGGTTGATGCGCGAAAAGCAGATCGCAAACGAGAAATTAAACACCTGATTTGGCTATTGCCATAATGGTGTCACAAGGGGGCGATAGACTCGAATTATCAACAAACAACGAAACGAGGTTGACGATGTCCCTACACAAATTGACCGGCACCCTTTGCCCGATTGGCCCATTTGAATTCAACCATGCGCTGCGTTTTCTAGCCAAGTTCCGTCCGATGATGGGGCAGCAGACCATTGAAGACGAGGGTTTAACCAAAGCGTTTTATGTCGATGGGAAAATCGCACTTTTCAACGTGAAATCGGTGGGTACGCCGGATGCACCGGAAATGCGTTACAGCATTTGGTCGGAAGAAAAGTTGACCGCCGACGAGCAGAAAAAGGCTGAAGATGAAATCACGTTTTTCTTGAGCCTGAGCGACGATTTGCGACCGTTTTATCAACTGGCGGAGACTGATCCGCAGTTTATGCCGGTAGTGGGAAAGCTCTATGGTTATCATCAGGTGAAGTTCAGTTTGACGGCTTTCGAGAATGCGTGTTGGGCGATCCTTTCCCAGCGCAACCAGTGGAGTATCGCGCTGGCGATGAAAGTGCGCATGGCTGAAACTTTCGGCAGCAGTATCAAGGTGGATGGCGAAACCCATCTGGCTTTTCCTCTGGCTTCGCAACTGGCGGATTTAGAGGCTGACCAGTTGAACGAGGTCGTTCGGAATACACGGAAAACCGAGTGTCTTTTGTCAGCGGCCAAGGCTTTCGCGACAGTCGATGAGTCATGGCTACGTGAGGCACCTTATGAACAAGCTGAGTCGTGGTTACTGGAAATCAAGGGCATCGGTGCATGGTCGGCGAGTTTCGTTTTGCTGCGCGGGCTAGGGCGGATGGATCATGTGCCGCTGGACGAAAAAGCGCTTTTGGAAGCGACCAAACGGGTTTATGGTCGTGATGATTTGACGCATGCCGATGTGCAAAAGTTGGGCGAGCATTACGGCGAATTTGCTGGCTATTGGGCGCATTATGTGCGGGTGGCGGGATAGGGA
>JACDGI010000062.1 GCA_013821665.1 Anaerolineae bacterium | reverse complement strand
GGGAGAATTGCGTAATCAAGGCTAATTCATCTCAACCATCTGAGGGAGACTTCATCGCTCCTAGTTCCAAAATCGATACTCGCATTTTGGAAAATGAGGGAGAAAAGGGTACCTGAGTAGTTACGCAAAAACTGCAAATAACGCAAAAGAGAGAAGCCTATAAACCAAGTAATTGTCCACTAAATATCTCGCTTCAACTCTACAAATTGATCTTTCAGCTCACTTAATTATAGAACAAAAGATCTCATTTGCACAGTTAGAAGTTGGTTTGTAATTGCGATGGTTTACAATTCACCTGTATAAGTTGATGACCAACCGAATAAAGCTCTAAGACGCTGCCCCGGATTGAATTTGAATACTGTACCGGAGTGGCGTTCGGAAATATAAAATACTCCGAAATTCCGCAGCGTTACTCCTTCACCCTGTTTGAGCGACTCATAAATCTCCTCCAATGTTGCGTCAACAACTGATTCAACGATAGAAGAAGGTTGAGCCACGCGCTGGGCTATACGTTTGACCAATTCCTTTTTGTCGATGTTGCTCATATTGCTCACTCCGGATTTTCTTCGACTTCGATCTTTTCAAAATAGAGTAAATCAGCAACATCACAATCGAAATAGTCACAGAATCCTTCAATGATATGAGCCTCGTATTTCCGCACATCGTTGCGAATCCAACTGGTGATGGTGTGATTGGTTACTCCAACGAATAAGGCTAAATCTTTCAATTTGATACGGCGGTTGATCATTCGTTCACGTGCTTGAATGAGTTCTAACAGCCGGTTTTTCAGAATTCTTTTATTCATTTTAGCATCTGGATAGCATTATCATCATCTAGTTGACAAAAATATGTCATTACGTTACTCTTTTACAAAGGTTTTACACTATAAACAGGAATCTGCGATGAGTAACTTGCCTACGATCCCCAATTCAAATAGTGATGATACTCCGCTTCCATTGATCGTCGCAAAACGCTGGAATTTCCCGCTTGCTCACGCTGAAACTGAAGATGGGGTGTTGTATGCGGTGCAGGACTGGATGCGTGGTCTTTCAGGCGAAGAAAACATACGTAATCTCTGGGCGATGTTCAAGAAAACCGAAGCGGGAAAGCAGATGTTAAATTCAATTGTACGTCTGCCCTATAAAGCTGGGGATGGCAAATCCTATAAACGCGATTACACGACTGATAAAGGAATATATCTTATTGCTCAGTACATGAGGATAAAACATGATCGCCCTGTACTTGACGAAATTCGGCGCTTTTTAGCGGCTGCGGGTGCGTTTGTAGACGAAGTAAGACGCGATCCCGACAAACTTATTAGCGGCATGAACAACCCTGATAAGTTGATTGATGCGTTTATCGAATACCACCGGAAGCGTGGTAAAGATGACCGCTGGATTCAGATGCGGATTGATAGCAAAATCAAACGTAACCAATTCACATCAGCGCTTGCAGAATTTGTACGCGATGAACTCACTCCCCGACATTACGCTACAGCTACTGACGAGGTTTATCGAGGATTATGGGGACGAACAGCAGCAGCACTTAAGACCCAACTAGGCGTATCTGGCAGCAACAGCTTACGCGATTATCAACCAACGTTAGCGCTTTATTATCAGGGCATTGTCGAAGAAGTATGTGCGCAAAAACTTGGCACACGCGAGGAATTGTGGTGGGAAGAAGCACGCGATATTGTTCGCACTGTCGCCAGAATTATCGGAAGACAAGCAAAGGAAACAGGTGAACTCCTACAAAAAGATCTGGCAACGGACAAGCCACTGCTTACAAACGGCTAAATTGTTAGAGATAGGAGCGCACAGCCGTGCGCCCCTACAAGCGTGTTGAAGATTAGGCGAACTCGATGGTTGCCATTGAGTGGGCGGGAAGTTCGATGCGCCATTGGTTGCTACCATCGGCACTGACGGTCAGATCGGCCAGTTTGATAGCATCGGGCTTTTCGATGCTGTTCTGGGCGCGAGGACTATCACCGGCAAGGATACGCGCTTTGACCACTTTGGTCAGGCCAGCAGTCGATAAGGTGACGGAAGCCGCTTGATCAAAGTGACGGTTAATCAAGGTGACAGCGGTGCCGCTTGCATTGCGGGAAGCGGTCGCACTAACGACATTGGATTCGACGCTAAATTGTCCATTGGGAACGGACGTACCATTAGCCACCTCAACAGGAATAGCTGTCGCGCCGATGTGTGGCGTGTGCAGTTGCAGCGCGTAATAAGTCGGTGTGAGCCACATAGCCGCGCCTTCGGTCATAACGGGCGCGTGCAGCACATTGAGGATTTGTGCCAGATTCGCCAGTGACAGTACATTACATTGGCGATGAAACACTTCAAGGGCGATACCCGCTGCCAATGCATCACGCATGGTTCCGGCTTGTTCGTAGGAAAGCGGCTCACGCATGACTTCATGACCGGGACCCCACGGACGCGCTTCGGGATGCCACACGCCCCACTCATCCAAGGCGATTTTAATGGGTGTCTTATCCTTGGGCGTATATTCGCGGATGGTGTTAGCGGTGGTGGTGATGAAGTTTTCGGTGTCTTGAGCTTCGGCTAACAGATTGTAGTATTGATCTTCGTTGAAGCCCGTTTCCTGTGCGCCGTTGATCCAATAGCGGTGGATCGAGAAGTGATCCATGAGGTGATGCCAGCGGGAATTGATACGCAGAAATTCTTCATTCCATTCATCGACATGACCACAGGCCACAAGCTCGGCTTTGGGGTCAACGTGGCGCAGCATGGTCGCATAGCGGCGATATTCTTGGGCGTAACTAGCAGCATCATAATGCCCACCGCAGCCCCAGTTTTCATTACCGACACCCCACAGCTTGACACCAAATGGATCACGCGAACCATTAGCAGCCCGCTCGCGCGTGAGGGTGGTATCAATGGTGGCGTTGGAATATTCCAACCAATCGCACAATTCCTGTACCGAACCGCTGCCCATATTACCGGCAAGATAAGGTTCAGCACCGATTAAATGACAGAGGGCGATAAATTCATGCGTGCCAATGCCGTTGTCATCTTCAACCTGTAAGCCACAGGACATACCTAAGCGCTGCGGACGGCTCTCCGGTGTGCCGATGCCATCATGCCAATGGTAATGGTCGGCATAACAGCCACCCGGCCAGCGCAGCATGGGCACAGGCATGGACCTCAACATATTGACAACATCGGTGCGGAAGCCGCCAATATTCGGGATGTCTTTGTTGCCTAAGCCAACCCATAGACCATCATAGCAGCAGCGCTCCAGATGCTCGGCGAAATGTCCGTATAAACGGGGAGAAATCGTGCCAATGGGCGCATCCGTGCGCAGAGTCAGTTTCGTATCAATCATGATGCGTTTTACTCATCTCCAAAAATTTAAATGCTTGGAGAGAGTATTAACGCAGACTGATTTAAAAAGCTACTTGTTGACGATTTTATGTTCCACAGCCAAGGCAACGGCCTGTGTACGGCTGGTCGTACCCATCTTCGAGAAAATGTTGCTGAGATGGTTCTTGACCGTCGAGTTGCTAATCATCAAGCGTTCAGCGATTTCACGGTTGTTTAGACCTTCGACCAACCACGCCAATACTTCGCGTTCACGTTCGCTCAAATCGTGTCCGATTTCGGGTGGGCGGCGTGTGGCACTGATGAGCGCCTGAGTCGCTTCCGGGGCGAGTGTTGGCTTACCTTGATGTGCTTTGCGGACAGCCTGTGCCAATTCATCGACCGAAACGTTCTTCATCAGGTAGCTGATGGCCCCTGCTTTGAGCGCACTTTGAATAGTCTGGTCATCGCTAAAGCTGGTGAGCGCGATGACCTGCGTATCGGGACAGCTATCGTGGATAAGCTGGGTCGCGGTTACACCATCCATACCGGGCATAATCATATCCATCAAGACGATATCGGGTTTATAACGCTGAGCCAGCATGACACCAGCTTGACCGTCACCAGCATCACCCACCACTTCAAAGTCGTCAAAGTTTTCCAGTAAAACGATGAGGCCTTTGCGAACCATGTGGTGATCATCCACCACTAAAACACGGATTTTATCTGTTGTTGCCATAAGCTTTTCTACCCTATTCACTATTTTCTGACCATACCACCTGAATACGTGTACCTTCTCCGAGGGAACTGCCGATACTGATGTGTGCGTCGATTGATTCAGCCCGTTCACGCATGATATTCATGCCGAGGCTGGTTGGTTTTGTTTTTAAGGGATCAAAACCTTTTCCGTTATCACTGATTGTCAGCACGAGCTTATGGTTCGCCCATTCCAACTGAATGATGACCTTACTGGCCTGTGCGTGCTTAATAATATTATTGAGTGCCTCCTGTACGGTGCGGTAAAGCGCGACCTGTACATCGGCTGTAAGTGTGGGGATTTCGTCAAGAACGGTACTAATTTCGATGGCTGTGCGGCTTTGCAAGGTGGCGGACAATTGTTGTATCAAGGCTGGCAATCCCACTTGTGTCAGCGATGCAGGGCGCAGTTCCAAGAGCAGCAAGCGCATTTCTGAAAGAGCGCTGGTTGATAATTGTTGCAGTTGTACGAGTAAATCGTAGGCCTTTTGGGGATTGTTTTCCCATTGGCGCAAAGCCGATTCGGACATTACGGTACTCGTAAAAAGGGTCTGGCTGACGGAATCATGCAGTTCACGGGCTAAGCGCTGGCGTTCTTCGGCAGCAGCCAATTTTTGAGCTTTCTCGCGTTCGCTGGCCTCAATCATTTTACGCAGGGTGATGTCGCTGTAATGCTCAATACGTCCGCCCGCGTAGATGCCTGAACGGATTGGTTGGCTCCAATGTTCGAGCCAACGTTCTTGACGGTCGCCTTCTGCTGTCACCTGACATTCCAAACGGCGGTCGAAGGCATTGTCGCGGTAAGCGGACAACAGGTGTGTGGCATAGCCTTCTATATCAGCGAAAATGCATTTAATTTGTTCATCGACTAATATCCGTTTATCGTGTCCGAGCAAATCCTCGCGCGAAAAGCCAAAGTAGAGCTCAATGGCGGAATTGACCCACACGATTTTGAAATTCCGGTCAAGGATGAGTACACCAACTGACGTGGTATCAAACACGTCATTGATGAGCGAGCGATATTCTTCCTGACTCTGGCGCAGGGCGGCTTCGATGTTGTGCCGTTCGATGGCATAACGGATGGTGCGCGAGAGTAATTTGGGGTGCGAGTCGTTTTTAAGGAGATAATCCTGAGCGCCCATTTGTAAGGCTTGAACACCCAACATCTGATCGTCAAAACCCGTCAAAACGACAATCGGAACATCTTGATTAACCGCGCGAACGGTTTTTAAGGTGTCGAGGCCAAAGCTATCAGGCAAGGAGAGATCAAGCAGCAAAATATTGTAGGAATGCTGAGATAAGCCATTAAGACCCTCTTCCAAGTTGCTGACGATATTTAATTCAAAGGTTGATTCAGCAGCGTCCCGCAGTTGCTCGCGGATTAAACGGGCATCCCCGGGGTTATCTTCTATAAGAAGTACAGAGATCGGCTTATCAGTCATAACACACCCTCAAATCGGTGGTAACTTCACGATGCTAAACCAGAAACTTTCGATACTTTTTACCACATTGATGAACTGGGTGAAATCGACTGGTTTACTGATGTAGCAGTTAGCGTGCAGATTATACGTGATAAAAATATCGGTCTCGTTAGATGACGTTGTCAGCACCACCACAGGAATACGTTTCAGGTTTTCGTCATTCTTAATTTCCTGCAAGACCTGTCGGCCATCCATGCGGGGCAAGTTCAAATCCAACAAAATCAAATCAGGACGCGGTGCGTTGGTGTACTGCCCTTGCCGGCGGAGGAAAGCAATCGCCTCGACTCCATCCGGTACAACGTTGAGGTTGTTGTACAATTTGCTATCTTTAAGCGCTTCTTGAGTCAGGCGTACATCTCCGGGACTATCTTCAACCAACAAAATTTCGACAGCTTCGAGGTTCACAACTATTTACTCCAACTAGCGGCAGGAATAGTAAACCAGAAGGTGGTTCCAGTGCCCGGTGTGGACTCTGCCCAAATCCGCCCCCCATGATGTTCCACTACTTTCTTACAAATCGCAAGTCCTATGCCCGTGCCGGGATAAACATCTTTCGTGTGTAAGCGCTGAAAAATAATAAAAATACGTTCGACATATTGGGGTTCAATGCCAATGCCATTATCCGTTACCGAAAACTTCCAGACGCTGCCGCTTCGTTCTGCCTTGACCGCGATTTTCGGCGGTTCGTCACCGTGGAATTTGATGGCATTGCTGAGTAGGTTTTGGAACAGTTGGATAAACTGCGCCTCGTTGCCCAAAATGGGCGGCAGCGAATCAACCGTAACTTGAGCGCCTGTTTCGGCGATGGTTATTTGCAGGTTGGTGATGGCCTGATTCAAAGCAGTCTTGGTATCAAAGCGGGCGAAATCCTGTTCACCGGTTTTGACGCGCGAGTAAGCCAAGAGATCGTTAATCAGGGCTTTCATGCGGGTCGCGCCATCCACCGCATAACTGATAAATTCACTCGCGTCCTGATCGAGCTTATCCTTATAGCGCCGTTCCAGCAGTTGCAGATAGCTGGTAATCATACGCAGCGGTTCTTGTAAATCATGAGACGCGACATAAGCAAATTGTTCCAACTGTTCGTTCGAGCGCTTCAAGTCGAGGGCCGATTGTTTGATCGCATTTTCGTCGGACTTGCGCTGGCTAATATCCATCATTAGCCCGCAACTTCCGATCACTTTACCTTTATCGTCCGTCAGGATGCTATAATGGGCTTCAATCGGCACGATACGCCCGTCTTTGGCGATACAACGGAATTGTATGGCGGCCGACAAATCACCTCGCGCAAATATTTCTTGCCCCTCTTTTTGGCTCGATTCCAAATCGTCGGGGTGGATAATTTTTTGCCCAAAATTAGGTGTTGCCAACCACTCTTCACGGGTATAACCCAAGATGCGTTCCGCATAGCGATTGACGAATTCGATGCGCTGCTCCTGATTGTCCGAGCTGATAATTGACTCCCATACGATGCCCGGTACATTCGCCAAAACGTTTTCCAAGCGCTTTTGCTGCGAAGCCAACAATAATGTCAACTGGTTACGCTCGTTTTCAGCCTTCTGACGATCACTCACATCGCGGAAGACCATGACCGCACCCACAATATCGCCAAATTGGTCTTTAATCGGTGCTGCATTATAGCCGATTGGAATTCGAACCCCGTCTTTGCTGATGAGTTCGGTTGGGGTTGAAACGTTGAGTTCTTGTTTGTCCCGCAAAATCGATTGAACCGGACTCACAATTGTTTCATCGGGCAGGAGACTTTTTAAAGCGACAATGTCCTCAAAAGGTTTCCCAATGGCTTGGCCTACGCTCCACCCTGTCAAAGTTTCCGCCATCGGGTTCATCAGGTCGATATGACCTTCCGTGTCGGTGGCTACCACCCCGTTATTGATGCTCGCCAGCATGGTTTGTAAGCGCTGGTGGGCATTCTGTAATTTGACTTCTGATTCTTTGTCCTCGGTGATGTCGGTCATAATATTAATCGACATTTGGGGCTGACCACGCTGATCAAATACAGGCGAGGACTTGAAATTCATCCAACGGGTTCGGCCTTCTTTCACAAGATGCCAGCGAAAGTCTATTTCACCGCCGATGCCCTCAGTGATGGCTCTTTTGGTCGGTAATTTTTCAAATGGGAGTGGGGTTCCATCCACATCAAAGTTTTCATAATTGGCGCGTATTTTTTGGATGGGGGTCGTCATCATTTCTTGGGCAGAACTCAATCCAGCCAGACGCGCGGCTGCATCATTCGCAAATAAGATTTCGCCATTTTTGTCCTGAGCAATGACCCCATCGGTAATACCCTGTAAAACGATTTGAAGCTGATCGCGCGACTGCCGCAGGGCGCGTTCAGTTCGCAAACGGCTTTCTTCAATCACACTAACGATAATGACCACAAAGGCAAATAATACTAAAACGGGAATATCGGCGGCTTGCAGCACGAAACTATGCCGTTCGCCAAGAATAAAATAATCAAGCAGTACACCCGAGATAATGCCGCCTAAAATACCAGGCCAGAAGCCACCATACCAACCGCTAAATATCACCGCAATAATAAAAAACAACAATGTTGTTCGAACCAGAAGCGGCGCAAACAGCAAAGTACCCAAAAGCGCCAATAATGGCATCAGGATTGCGACTGCATACGGCGCTATGGAGTTAGATCGGGTATCCATCAAACGGCTCATGCTTGTCCTGTGTTTAAATGTTTCTGCGCCATAAACAGCGCAGCGATAGCCGTGGAATCTTTTATTTTACCCATATCCACCAGCCAATTGATGTCCGCTTGTGGGGTCAGCTTGGTGGTAATAGGAGTCTTTTCATCACCCTTGGCTTTATGTTCGACCAATTCGCGTGCCAGATAGACCCAATAACGCCACTGGGCGTATTTTACTGAAGGATGCAATATACCGATTAGTTCTAACTTTCCCGCTTTATAACCGATTTCTTCTTCAAGTTCACGGTTGGCCGCCAACTTGGGGGTTTCGTCTAATTCGATACCCCCTGTTGGTAATGTGAGCATCGTATCACCATAAGCGATAGATTGTTCCTCAATTAACAGGAATTCCTTATCCGCCGTGAACGGAATCATCAACACCGCATCCTGCATGTGGATGAAGGCTTCATCGTCCTTATTGGCACACAAATCCATCCACTTATGATGATACAGAAGTTTGCTCACAGCTTTGCTTACCTTTTAATGTAAATCTTGACTTCGCTCTCGGCCAATGTGTCTTTGAGATCACCGTTTAAGATCATGGCATCGTAGCCATAGACCATTTCGTGCCAGAGGCCATCTTCCAAGCCTGCGTCTTTAATCTCGAACTCACCCGCATAAACAGGCATGAGATTGGCGACCACGACCACAACATCACCCGCATCATTCCAGCGTTTGAAGCCGATAATGCCGCGCCCCGGTAGATCCAGAATTGCTTGGAAGTTATCGCTGTAGAGCGCCGGATTTTCCTTACGCAGCTTAATCAGGTGGGCATAATGTTGAAATAAGCCCTTGTTGCGGTCATTATTCAACAATCCCCACTGCAAGGGTTGAGGATCAAGGGTTTTGGGTGTGGGCTGTCCGAATTCCTCGCCCATCCAGATCATCGGAATGCCGGGTGCAGTCATGAGGAGTGACGCGCCCAACTTTGCCCGTCTGAAAGCCGCATCGTCAAAGGTGTTCGCCATCGCGCCCAACTGATACATGATGCGTTCTTCATCATGGTTGCTCAGATATTGAATAGTGTTGTAGCCTGATCCAAAACCGTCGTTGCGGCTGTCGAGCAAGCGCAATACTTCCGATGTGTTGAACGGTTCGCGACCATCTTTATTCGCGCCGAGGGTGGTTGTGGACATTTGGCGGAAGAAGTTGTCATGCCATGCGGCATCAACTGGCCCATTGACGGTGGCAATGCTCGCATCCTGCGGGACATGCTCAGCAATCGTATAAAACGGTTTGAAACCGGCGCGGCTGTGAGCCTCTTTGTTGAACCACTCTAACAGATCGAAATATTTAATGGCACGCGTACAGTCGAAGCGGATGCCATCAATATGAAAATCTCCAACCCATAGACGCAAGGCATTGACGACATATTCACGCGCAGGCCAGATGTCCAGTTTCTCATCATGGAATTCGTAGTTGAACTTCGGCCCAAAGTTGAGCGAGGCTTCATCGGGGTTGTGTTCGTAGAACCAGTAGTCATAATCAATGCGGGTCAGCGGCGCTTCGGATTGCATATGGTTATAGACCGCATCGTGAATAACGCGGATACCCCGTCCATGACATTCGTCGATGAGCTGGCATAATTCTTCAGGCGTACCATAGCTATTTTCAACCGCATAAACACTGTGAAGCGCATAGCCCCAACTGTGATCGCCGGGGAACTCATTGACAGGCATCAGTTCGACCGCATTAATACCCAATTCAGCTAGATGATCCAACTTCTCGATAACATCTGTAAACTTGCCGGGTTTCTTTTGGTCATCGCCCATGCCGCCGCGAAAATCACCGACATGCAGTTCGTAAATCACCAATTGTTCATTGGGTACGAGCGGCACATCATCATGTTTCCATTTATAGGTGCTGACGACGGGTACGCCCTTTTGGATTCTAACAATCGAGTTTTCATGGCTATCCAAGGTGTAACGCAGCGCTTTAGGATCAGCAATGGTGGCTTTTTGATCCATCATAAACGGGCTTTTGGAAATGACCTCAAACTTGTATTGATATTCACCATCCGCCAGCGGTACTTCGACGCGCCATGTGCCCTTGTCATCCTTGGTCATAGGGATGGGCTGCCATTCATTCCAATTACCAATGAGAGCAACTGATTTGTTGTAGGGCGCGAATAACTCAAACGTCGTATTATTCGCGCCTACGGGCTTACGCTTTGCCATGTCTGCCTTTTCCTTACTTAAGTTGTTATCGCTTACCAGTTGTTTATACGTCGAACTCATTAAGAGAATATTTAGATTAATGTCCGATTCGTCACGTTTTTTAGACAGTATAATATTCGGGCAGCAGGTTAACCGACCGAATATTAAACTTTACTCTTTATTTAGGGCAATAAAATGCCCGAAGCCGTTGTTGACGGTTTGCTGACTGCCGCTGGCTGAGGAGCGACAGGCTGTGTTGATGTGGCAGTCGGTGTTGGCACCGGAGCCGGTATTTGTTCCAAAACAGGTTCATTGTTCATCAAGATTAATCCGTCTTGCATGGTTGTGTACGGGCTAACCGTAACCTTACGCGGCTCAATCACAAGTTCACGCAGCAGCACCGCTATCGTGCCCATGATAGGCGTGGCAATGATGGCACCGACGACACCGCCGAGCGTGAAACCGATTAATACCGCCACAATCGTCAGCAGCGGATCAAGCCCGACACTGCGGGACATAGCACGCGGTGTCAGATAATGTGTTTCAATCTGTTGCACAGCCACGAAGGTCGCAAAGACAGCTAAACCTTGTACGGGTGTGCCGGTCAGCAGAGCCAATAATGTGGCAAAACCACCGCCTACAAATCCGCCTACAATAGGCAGCATCGTACCTAAGCCGATGATGAAACCCAGCGTCGCAGCATTTGGAATCCGCAGCACAAGTAATACAATGAAGTTGGCCGCCCCGATGAAAACAGCCACAAAGACGATGCCGCGCACATAGCTGCCCATCATATTTTCAATTTCATAGACGACGGATTCAACTTTTTCGCGCAAGCGGATCGTAAAGAGTTGAACAATGAATTCCACCGCGCGTTGATGAGAGGTCAACCAATACACACCCATCACGAAAACGAGCACCGCCTCACCTAAAGTTGAACTGGCATCACCAACTAACGAAGGCAGAGCGGGTCGTATGGTTTCTACGGCGTTCGATACGCCGCTGCGAACCGCAGCAGGATCGGGCAATGTGATATCGCTGCCGGTAATGTTATGAACGTTCGTCGCAACCCAATTCTCGACAACAATGATGCGATTCGCTAAACGGTCTTCGCTGGTCAGGTTGGTAGTAAGACTGGTTACGATTGGCGGGATAACCAACGCAAATAGCGCAACAATACCCAACAGTAAGCCCATATAGACCACCAGAATGGATAGCCCTTCGGACAGATGCCAGCGCATCAAGCGCAAAACTGCGGGGCGCACGGCAGAAGCCACAATAATGGCGACCAGAACAACCACCAGAATATGCAAACTCATCACTACCACATAAGCGCCCAGCAAGGTAAGCAGCACAACAATGGTGCCTTTGAAAATATCTTTGGCTGTCATCAAAACCTCTATTTGAGTTGAATTGTGCCCTAGCATAACCGCAGGTAAACATTAATCCATGAGTAGAATAGAGCGTATTGAATAGGCCAAACGGCCTATGTACTCTTTCTATTACGAAGTAACCAAGCAGTTAATAGAACGGCCTATTTATGAGTGACAAGAGAGCTTTTCTCTCATAGAGCCTATTCATGAACTAGTCAACTAACCTATTCAAAGATAGAACTTACAGGTGGTTTTGTAAGCGAGACATTCGGGTAGAGTAAAAGCAGTAGGGGCGCAATAACGAAATGCTGGCGAACAACTTCGGCATCCACGTTATTCGTTGGCAAGAGAGAGGCAACACTCGTTTTCGATATATGCGCCCCACTTGTTTTAATCATGATGACGAAGTTCATCAGTATAAGTGAAAATGAAAGCGGTTACCGGGGTTGGCAACCGCTTTTTGTTTTGCAGCACCATTTACCCATTTTACCTATCCAAAACTGACTGCCTATCTCATGTCACCACTGTTATAGTCGTTTAGTATAAAGTCAGTAAGTCGTATAACAATAGCAAGCATGGAGGATCATCATCGCTACACAATCTAGCGCTTCAACAGAAGAAAGTGACCAATCACTGGTGATCATCCTTAATAGTCTTATCCATCTTTGTCGTGATGGACATGACGGTTATATGAAGGCCGCCGGTGGCATTACGTCCTCTGCCTACAAGACCATGTTTGCCGAGTATGCACATCAGCGCAGCCGCTTTGCGTCCCAACTGGCAAACATGGTCGTCAATTATGGTGGTGAACCGGATGATGATGGTCATGCCATGAAGATGTTTTCACGCGGATGGAAAGGCATTGAACCGGCAGTCATGGGTGGTGATAACGGTGCCATATTTGCGGAATGTGAAGATAGCGAAGCCAAGGCCAGAAACGCCTATGAAAGCGTCTTAGAAAAGACTATTCCAAAGGATGCCGCCATCGTTATTAACCAGCAATATGAGCAAATCGTAGAAGCACATGCTCGTCTCCAGAACTTGCTGGAAGCCTACCATCTGGAGCATAAAAATTAGGTGAATACCGGAAGTCTTTCGATGACTTCTTTTCAAATGTCAATCAACTAATCAAGGAGAATGTATCATGAATGATCGTATTTATTATAGCAAGGAAGCCGAAGAACTCGCCGCACAACAACGGACTATTCTGGCACTCGTCGTGATGTTGCTCGGTCTGGGCTTAGGCGCAGTCGTTGCCCTGCTTTTCGCCCCCCGTAAAGGTGATGACATCCGCAAAGACATCGCCGACCAAGCCGGAACCCTGTATGACAATGGGCGCGAAACGACTGGTAAAGCCTTCAAAGAATTGCAGAAGGATTTTGACAAGCTGCGTGGCGATGTCGAGGATCGGCTGAAAAATGTCAGCCGCTAACAGACGTTCTTCGGACGGTAACAATCTATTGATGTCGCTGGCCTCGACCGTTATAGTAGGCTATCTCTCAACACGGTTTAAGCTGTTCCGCACACTCTGGCGCTTCCTACCTTTGCTGGTCGTCGTCAGTGCGTGGTTCCTTAACCGGCAGGCAGAAGATGCCTCGACAGCACCTGTCCCGGAAGCTGAAGCCGAAGCCATCGCCTAATCAGTCGAAACAAGATAAATCAAAAAGCCTCTCACATTGTTGAGAGGCTTTTTGATTTCCATCAGTAGATTAATGAAAGCGGTTCGAGTCTTCCATTTACTAGACAAAAAAAAGAGGAGGGAACGCGTCAGCACTCCCTCCCTTTGCCAACGCCCGTTAGCGGGATAATGTACGTCGACCAAAAATCAAGGATATGACAAACAGAACAACAAAGACTACGAACAGGATTTGAGCTAATCCTGCGGCTGTACCCGCGATACCGGCAAATCCAAATACAGCGGCGACAACAGCAATGATGAAGAATAGAACTGCGAGGTTTAACATGGTCATATCTCCTTAACCTTATTGCCCCATCCGCTTTCGCGAACATGCTTACACTATAAGGCTGTGGTGATAAAAAGGATTGAGAGGATTGGGTGTTTTATGCGTAGGTGAATTGGGTGGTCTTGATGTAGGCAAGAGGAGACAGGCAGAAACGGACTTCAGCCTAGTGTCGGCTGTCGGGTTCCCGCATTAGAAGCAACGATGAAGCACTTAGGCTTCGGCTGCCAATTGTTTGATATTCAAGCACGACTCGCGCACGATCAGATCACTGTAGACAATGCTTTGGACGGGCACTTCCGATTCACCCTGCATCAGTCTTTGCAGCTTTTCAAAGGCAACCACGCCCATTTCATATTTCGGGATACGGACGGTGGTTAAAGGCGGACGTGTATAGGCACTTTCGGCAATATCGTCAATGCTGACAATTGATATATCCTCAGGGATACGCAAAGCGTGTTCTTTAATGGCTTCCATCGCGCCCAAAGCTGTTTTGTCGCTGATGGCGACGACAGCCGTTGGACGGTGTGGCAGCCGCAGAATTTCCTGCATTTGCATATAGCCCTTGTGAGGATGACCAGAAACCGGTTTTGGCATCCATTCGGGCGGAATGACGATACCCGCCTCACCGGCAGCCGCATAGATCCCCAACAAACGCTGAACCAAACTGCTGTATTTGGTAGGGCCTTTCAAGACGGCAACCGCTTGGTGTCCACAATCCAAGACATGGCGCATGATGGTATAACCCGCCATGAAATTATCGCCCAAAACGGTTGGGATTTTCTGGTTCAGAATATAATTTTCCACCAGCACAAGGGGTATATGGATGGCTTGCATTTGTCCGATCATTTGGGGTGTAATGTCACCGTCGTTGGCGACCACCAAGCCTTTAACCTTGGTTTCGAGGCTGGCACACAGTTCATCCAAATTATCAACATTGCGGTCAAACATCGACAATACGATGTGGTAGCCCATGCGTTGGGCTTCGGTCTGGAAGCCGCGAATAATCTCGCCATAGAACGAATCGACAATAACTGGCATGGAGCTTTTTTCGATCAAAAGCCCGACCGCTTGCGAAACGCCGTTATCGCTGGTCAGGGTATTCTTGTAACCCAAAGTGGAAATGATCTGCTGAACGTGTTCGCGTATTTCGGCTGAAACACCGGGCTTGCCATTGACGACCAGCGACACCGCTGATAATGACACACCGGCTTGGCGAGCCACATCCCGCATATTCGGTCTTTGTTTCCTCATAAATAAACCTTAATAACCTTTATAGAAAAACCGCTCGTACAATTATTCAGTATCCGACCAATGTCTATCTGCGATCACTTCTACCGAACATCTGAATGTACGGGGCGGCTGCATTTGAAGTACTTTATCCGCATCATTAACCATTCGATACGCTGTGTGCTTTTTGCTTACCCGGCACCGGTGCCCATCCATCAGTCAAAACCGTTGAAAAAATAGTTTGGTCAAATGTCGCACAGTTCTTGATTATTGACACCGTGTATCTCAACTATAATTTGTAAGAACTATTGGGTTTAATCCACCACTGCTCAACAATAATCAAATGAACGTTGCAAGCTCCTTACACCCAAAAATACCACTCAAAATTAACTGAACAGCTTGTATTATATACACGAACAGTTTACTTGACAAACAAGAACAACACGTTATACTGTTTTCCATAGATGAACTTATTTTGGCAAATTAGTGTGGTTATGTTAGACCAAAAAGTATTTTTAGTGATCTATTGTTTGGGCTTTACTGCGACCACAATTCCCTTATTTGCCACAACCAGCTTATCTATTACGCACAATGTAAGCAGGCGTTTTTAACGCTGTTCACGGGTGTTTGGTGCGTAAAGACACGTCTCAACAGTCTGCTTTTTCAGTAACCTGTTGGGAATTCGAGTTTAGATTTAAAAAACGTGTTGAGCATCGCGTGGTGTTTTCAGTATCTGCGAAAACGCGTTTTGCCTTTCACGTATAGTCTATTAAAGGAGTTGAAATCGGCATCAAAATCTAAATTGAAATCGCCTCAATATTGATGTTTTTTGACTTTAAGGAGATTCGATATGTTTAAGCGTAAAGCTTTGTTCGGTTTAGTAACAGGTCTCGCTCTCTCGGTTGTTGGTCTGGCGGCACTGCCTATCGCTGCCCAAGATGCCACTGCCGTCCCCACACTTGCAGCAACTCTCCCACCCGCGACCGACATTCCCGAAATTCAACTCGGTACCGGTGGCACACACATTTCCTTCTGGAACGGTTTGACCGGTTCAGACGGCTCCACCATGAGCGACCTGCTGGCTGGTTTCGTTAAGGACCATCCAGAAATTTCGGTCACCATGCAGGAAATTCCTTGGGACACCATGTATCCCAAGCTGCAAGCTGCATTCGTCGGTGGTACCCCCCCCGATGTGGTTATCATGCACTCGGCTCAAATCCCCCAATTCGCCAGCTACGGCGTGTTGATGGATCTTGGTAGCTGGTACGCAGACAAGGGCGGCTTCTTCCCCGGCGACGATATTTCGAAGATCACCCGTGACGGTATGGATTATCAGGGCGTAACCTATGGTATTCCTCTGGACAATCATGGTCGTGGTCTGTGGATCAACAAGGGCGCTTTCAAGAAGGCTGGCCTTGATCCCGCAATGGCAGAACCCACCAACTATGCTGACTGGGTTGCTCTGTTCCAAAAATTGACCCTCGACAAGAATGGCAAGAACGCAGCCGATCCCGCATTTGACAAGGACAACGTTGTTCAATGGGGCTTCTCGGTAGAAGAATGGGCTCGCGTTAACTTCATTGCGAACCTCGTACAAAACGGTGGTAGCTGGATTAGTGAAGATGGCAAGACCATCACCATCAATTCAGACAAGGGTGTCGCAGCTCTTCAACAACAAATCGACTTGGTTTCCAAGTATCATGTTGCTTCAGCTCCCGGTGGTTTTGATAGCTGGCACGCATACGCAACCGGTGCCCTCGCCATCCTCCCCACGGGTACATGGTTCCGTAACCAAGCAGCCTTAGACACTGATATTGACTCGGCAGTCTGGCCGAACTTCCAATTCGGTGACACCAAGGCTACCTATATCGGCATTCATACATTCATGGTTCCTGCGACTGAAACCGGTGACCAACTGGCAGCCGTCAAGACTATGGTTGAATGGGTCAGCAACAACCAAAAGGGTTGGGCGGCTTCCGGTCAGGTTCCTGCTCGTATCTCGGTGCAGGCAGCACTTGATCCCGCGACTTATCCTTCGAACATCATCATCGGTAAGTCGATGGCCGCAGAAGGTGTTCTGGATTGGTCGACCCCCGCACTCGGCGAAATGTTTACGGCGATTGACCCCGAACTCAGCGCTGCGCTGAACGGTCAGGAAACCGCGAAAGAAGCATTGGACAATGCGGCATCCCGTATGCAACAGGCTCTGGATCGCGCTGCTGCGGGCTAATCGCAGTTAGCTTCACAATGATTTAAGATGCAGGGGCAGGTGAATAACTTGCCCCTCACCTGCTTGATTAAAAAATACCTTATTATCAGTCTTTAAAAAGTTTTGATTATTTCGCAACAAGTAGTAATTGTAACGACACGGCGTTTGGTGGAACGACTCACCAAATCGTATGAAACTATTGTGATGGCCTATGTCTAGCCATAAAATCAGTTGAGGTAAACCATCATGTCAAGTTTAGAAGCGACATCGGAGGCTGCGGTCTCCAAACGGAGAACCAATCCACTCCAAATGCGATTGCGTACCCGTGAAGCTGTGGCTGCGTATCTGTTTCTAACCCCCTTCTTTATCTTTTTTCTTGTCTTCGTGGTCAGAGCGATTTTCCAAGCCGTCAATATGAGCTTTTATGACTGGCAAATTCTCAAACCCACACATCCTTATTTAGGGCTGAAAAATTACCAGGAATTATTCGGTGATTACGTGTGGTGGATTGCCGTCAAAAACACCATTATTTTTACGGTGATGACCGTGCTTGGTTCCACCATCGTGGCCTTATTGGCTGCTGTGGCCGTCACACAACCTGTCAAGGGGAATGGCTTTTTCCGCGTCTTGCTGTATATGCCGCAGCTCTTGTCGGTCGGCGTGGTTGGCCTGACATGGGTTTGGTTATTGAGTACCCAATTTGGGGTCATCAATTATGGCCTTAGTTTCTTGGGCATCCATCCTATCAACTGGTTAGGCGACGAAAACCTCGTTATTCCCGCCCTCAGTTTGACGACGATCTGGTGGACATTTGGGTTCCCGATGCTGATCTTTATCGCCGGATTGCAGGGTATACCGGAACAACTTTATGAGGCCGCCCGTATCGACGGGGCTAATGGTCGCCAGTTGTTCACTTATATCACACTGCCTCTGCTGCGTCCCACCATGTTATTTGTGACCGTTACCGGAGTTATCGCGCACTTCCAAGTCTACGGTCAGCCCGCCATTATGACCGTAGGTGGACCGGGGCGTGCATCCTATACGGTTATTTATTACCTGTATCAAATCGCGTGGACATCCTTCCGCATGGGTTACGGCGCAGCGGTCGCGGTGGCGCTGGCCGTCATTATGGCGATTTTCACACTCTTCCAATTTAGATTTCTCGGTCAACGCGTTGACTATTAATGAAGGATTTCCGAGATGAACATCAGACAAAGTCATCTTTCTCAGCATTTGTGGACATATGTATTCTTATTCGTCCTAGGGGCCTTTGTTGTCTTGCCTCTGCTGATTACCCTCTCGCAGTCACTCATGACTACTCAACAGGTGAACCGTTGGCCGCCGCCAATCCTCCCACAATCACCAACATTAGAGGCCTATGATCACATGTTCACACGGCCTGACCTGAAATTACCCCTCTGGCTGGGGAACAGTATTTACGCCGCAACCGCTTATACCATAGCAGTGTTGGTTATCTGCACGCCTGCCGCTTACGCCTTTTCACGGTTGAAGTTTCCGGGCCGCAACATCCTGTTCGGTCTGCTTCTGGTAACGGTCATGATCCCTTCGCAGGTGACGCTTATCCCGAATTACTTACTGATGCGAGATCTGAAGTTCCTAAACACCTTTAATG
>JACDGI010000061.1 GCA_013821665.1 Anaerolineae bacterium | reverse complement strand
CGATATACCACAGGGCAGCAATCATGCCCAGCAGTGTCAGGATAGCGCTGGTGCCACCAAGCCAAATCGAGTATCGCAGACCGACTTCTGTGCGGAGTTTGTAGGTGGACTTCACCTGTTCGGCGGTGGGTAAATGTTTCTCAATATCCGGGATGTTGGCATCCTTGAAGGCCTGATGCATGACTTTATCAATCGACATATCATTCAGGTCTTTGGTCAGCTTGAGCAACAGAATGCCAGCGACATCCAAGGGCAAGGCACAGGCAAAGGCGACAATCGATACCATGACTTCCATATGACCGAGGCCGATGGTAATGAGCGGAGCCACGATAATCAGATTGAAGGCGATCAAACCACCGAATATCCAGTTGCCAAATTCGATGAGCCACGGCTTGAGCGTATCCATGATCGAATTCATGATTTGACGACGCTGTTCGATTCTTTCCTCTAACTCCGGGCCGGAAATACCCGGCAAGTTAGGCGATGGTTGCCTATCTGTCATGGCTTCGTTCCTTGCTCAATATGCCTTCATCACAGTTTAGAGCTTTGTGTTCGCTTGCGAAAGGCTCAAGGCGATTGGTATGTCTTGTTTCAAAACCATTACACCGTTATCGGCAGCGATTCTAGTCTGCGGGAGATTATGGAAATTTAGATTTCCATATCACCTCATTTGATTAAGCGATCAAAGAGATAGACCCTTTTCAAGTGCGAGCTTGGTGGTCATTTCCCACAATTTTGCTGCATCGGCTGCATCAACATTTAGCGGCTTTGGGGTGTATTGTTTCGGCGTTGGCAAAATTACGGACTTCAAATCTGAAGTTTCGGCTGTCGTGAGTAATGTCACAGTATTGCGTGCAGCCAATTCAGGCGTGGTGCCGAAACGTGCCAACAAGCGAAAAATAAAAGGCGTTTTTGGATCAAACGCGCTCTGGGTTTTGGTCGATGCAACGCAGGATGCCATAAAGGATACAGGGAGCTTGGCGTACCGTTTGCCCGCTTCCTGTAAATGTAAGAAACCCAGATAATGTGTGCCGAATACCGATTTCATCACCGACCATTTGCGCTGTTCAAATTGCAGATCATCGAGATTCTCATCGGCCATTTGGGAGCTAACATTGGCCGTAATATGCACAATGCGTCCGTCACCAGAAGCTGCGAGGTGGTTCATCAACAAGCGGTTGAGCATTACGCGGGCGAAATACTGAACTGCAAAACCAAGCTCAAGGCCGTCCCCGGTGATCGTTTTTTGATTGAAGGCGGTGATCGCGCTGTGCGTTAAGCCGTGTAGTTCGGGTTTCCACGCGCGAATCGCATCTGCCGCAGTCTGAATCCCCGAAACTGTCGAGATATCGACCGATAAAAAATCGGCGGTGGCTCCTGCGGCTTGTGCTTGAGCAACGACGGCTGCGCCAGCATCTTTATTGCGACCCACAATGAGTATGGATGCTCCGTGTTGAGCAAGCGCCAGAGCGGCAGCACGGCCTATGCCCTGAGACCCTCCAACGAAAACGAAATTCTTGCCTTTGAGATCAAGTGCTGGCATGACTTATTAGTCCGCGCTTTCGGGGTCAAACATTTGCAGCATAAAGGATAGTGAATCGGGTGCGTGTAAGGCTTCGGTTGAGTCCAAAGCCTCTTGTGCGATTTCCGATGCGCGCTTACGCATTTGTGTTTCGTAAGCTGCAATGGCACTTTGGATGTCGGGAAATTCGTCGTTGGTCAGGCAAGTGCTGAGTTCCAAGGCATCCAGCATCGCCATATTGACACCTTCGCCTGAATACGGCGGCATCCAATGGGCGGCATCACCGAGTATGGTGATATTTGGGCGTGGTTCCCACGTTTGATCCAATGGCATACAGTATACGGGTCTGGGTATGAACTGTGTGTCATCATTATCAAACAATTCGTACCAAATCGAATCCCATTCTGAAAATTCTTGTTTGAACCAGTTGAACACTTGAGCATTGTCGTTAAAATCAATGCCGCTATCACGAACCCAGAATTCATCCGTTTTGCAACCGGTACCGAAGCCCATACCCCCATCGCCTTTCGAACTCACAATCAATGATTTCGCATTGCCAAAGGCGAATATTTTTCCGCCTTTGAGGAGTTCAAGAATTTTGGGTGTACTTTTTTCGGGATGATGGACGACACCTTCCAGCATGGTTAGGCCGACCCAAAAAGGTTTAATGGGTGTGATGAGGGGGCGAATTTTAGAGTGGGCACCGTCTGCGCCGATGATAATATCAGCGGTGGCTGACTGCCCATTTTGAAACTCAAGTTTCCACGACTGACCAACCGGCTCAAGCGCTGTGACATGGCTGTCATAAACGACCATATCGGGTGGCAGTGATGCCATCAAAATGTCTTTTAATGGCCCACGGTCAATTTCCGGTCTAAAGTTTTCGTTCCCAAAATCTTGACTGGTTTGGAGTTCATACTCATCGAAATGAATATTTGCTTGACTGTCGACAATACGAATCTTGTCTGCTCCGGGTCTGTAGTTGGCTTTAAATGCATCCAATAAGCCCGCTTTCTCTAAAGCCGCCAGTCCCGAATCATAGTGAAGGTCAAGCGCGCCACCCGGTGGTCTAACATCTTTATTCAGATCGCGTTCATACACTTTCACATCAGCGCCGCTTTTCTGTAAAAGTGTTGCGAGTGTTAATCCGCCCGGCCCGCCACCGACGATGGCTATTTTCTTATTGGTTATCAACATAATCACCTCTCCTATGAATACAAGGTAAAATGAGGCGTGGGATTCCGCCTGATACGTAAAAATCGAGTGCCACAAGGCATAATCGAGAAACGTCTCAACTCTCTTTCTTTTGCCGTTTAAGCAAGTTGAGGGGCTTTGGCAGACGTTTGGTATGATCAGTGCTATCGTGTGCAAACTTAACCTAACAGTGTTAGACTAACACTGTTAGATTATGACTATTACATTTTATTGTCAAGAGGGTTCAAACAGATTTCTTATGCCCATGCAAAAAAATCAAATTGTTCAAGCCGCGCTGGATGTCCTTGATCGGGATGGTTTAGAGGGTGTTACTTTACGCCGTTTGGCAACTGAACTGAATGTGAAAGCAGCTTCGATTTACTATCACATCCCCAGCAAGGAAAGACTGCTGGACGAGATGGCAAACGCCATCTTGGAAGAACAATTTGGCACCTTTGATTTTGAAAATGACCAGCGTGATTGGGCGGAATGGCTGCATAAGGTGGCGCATGAGTTACGTCGGGCAATGCTGCGGCATCGGGAAGGCGCACGGGTGGTGGCGGGAGCGCACCCTGATATTGCGGTGGTTCTGGTCAAACTCTGGGATTTTACGATCCGTGTGCTGCACAAAGGCGGTTTTAGTCTTGGCAAGGCAGGGGTGATTACGATCACGATGATTAACTTTACCTTCGGCTCGGTCATCGAGGAACAAGCCTCACCGCCTTACGCACCCGGACCACCAGACGCGGCTCAGGAAATCCAGTCGATGGGGCAGCGTTTTCAGAGGGTGGCGATAGCAATGGAAGCATGGATGGGTGGGGACAGTGGCGCACCATTCGACACCGGAGTCCGCATCATCATCAATGGTGTACGGGCTGAACTGGCTGCCGAGAAAACAGATGCCAAGTAGGTTATCGATGTTTTGAGACGAACCCTCCCCCGCAAGCGATGGAGGGAGCAAATCAAAACGGGGGTACATTTCTCATGACCTTAAGTCATTCAGTTAATCAACAACGCTCAATTGAGCAAGCTAAGAAGCCTTTTAACGCGGGTCTTTGAAAGACTCCAGTAATTCAATAATGACGCCTAGTTTGGAGGCGCTATCCATATAGGTATAAATGCCTCTACGGTCGCCATACAGGCCTTGCTGCGCGATAGCAATGCCGTGCTTGGCAAAGTGATCGGCGGCGCGGGATGTATCTACTTGAAAGGCGATATGGTGGACGCTGTCGCCTTTTTCGTCGAGGATATTGCGCCAGACACTCGGTTTTGAATCCGGTTCGATTAGCTCAATTTGAACCTGACCGAAGTTGAAAAATGCTAATTTGGCGGTTGCCTCTGACGGTTCGCCCATAAAAGTCGTTTCGGTGATCTCGTAGCCGGGAGTTTGCACCCAATTTGGCTCCGGCAGATCCAGAAGTTGGCGATAACGGGCAGCGCTTTTCTCAATATCATTGACCACCAGTCCAACCTGACAGACGACATCGGTGCCGACACCTTTGTCAGCGGGAAATGACGACACATTCGGCTGTGGTTCGCCACCATAATATTCAAGTAACTCAATGGTAACGCCGAGATCTTTTTCCGTATCGACATAGGTATACATGCCACCACGACCTGTAAATAAACCCTGCTGCGTCACCTCGCAGCCCTGATCGGCAAATACGGCAGTGGCGGCGGCTGTGCGTTGGACATTGAAGGTCACATGATGAACGCCTTCGCCATGCTGCTTTAGAAAATCACTCCAAACGCTGGGATCACCGAGCGGCTGAAGCAGTTCAAACGAAACATTACCCATCATAAAGCTGACAAATTTGGCGTGCAGGTCGGCTGGTTTGCCCATGTAGGTGCTGCGTGTGTGACTATAAGGCTCGATGGTTTGAACTTCGTGAGGTATATCGAAGCCCAGAATTTCCCGATACTGTGCTACGGTGCGGTCTAAATCTTCAACCACCAAGCAAATCTGGACGAAATCTTTTTTGCCTAAACTTGAAAATGTCAAAATTATTCTCCTGTTCGAAAGCTATAAATTGATACGTATTTAAGGATGATAGCCAAATGGATTGCCTTCATTGGGAATTTGCCAAGCGATGCGGTCACTGAGGGCGGTCAGTTCATTTAACACCGAAGCGGGCATTTCACTTTTAAAGGCTGCGATGTTCGCCAGAGCTTGCTTTTCATCTTTCGCGCTGACCAACACCGAGGTCACACCCACCTGATGCAGAAGCCATTGCAGGGCTAAATGTACCAGCGGATGGCCTGCGTTTGCGGCCAGCGATTTAAAGTCCTCCACCGAATCGTAAACCTGCGGCCAGAGATCAGGACGAAAGAGTAAGATACTCCAACGTTGGTCATCCGGCACAAATTCAAGCTGGCGGGCATATTTACCAGCGAGAATGCCATGCGCCAAGGCACTGTAAACCACCACCGCGATTTGATGCTGGACGCAGTACGGAATAATGTCCTGTTCGGCATAGCGCCAGAGCAGATTGTAACCCAACTGATGGGCATCAATATGACCAACCTCCGCAATTTGTTCCATCTGCGCCACCGAAAAATTACTCACGCCAATCGCTTGAATTTTGCCTTGCTGACGGGCAGTTTCTAGCCCTTCCATAAGTGGGCGTAGGTCTTTGCCGGTGCGAGGCCAATGGACATAGTACAGATCAATCATGTCGGTTTGCATACGCGAACGGCTAGCATCCACCGCCTCAATCGTCTTAGCTGCACTCATGTCATCGGATGCAAATTTAGAGGCCAGAAAGATGCGATCACGGCGAGTGGAATCGGCAGCCATAAACCGTCCAAGCAGGCGTTCGGAGTAACCATCTCCATAACCAGTGGCGGTGTCGAAATGGGTGATACCGTTATCGAGCGCAGCTTGCATCGCCGCCAGAATGTCGGCTTCGCCCTGCTGCTGGTTATGATCGAGGCCATAAAACGAACCGCCCATGCCTAAACGTGTGAGAGGTTTTGCGCTCTGCCCGATTTGTACTGTCGTTTGTATCTGATTGGATGTCATAGTGTTTTACGACTTATTCGATAGGCTGACTGTAGAAGTCCAAAGTATGTCATCAACCTTTGTCTGAATGCAACTGATCTTTCTGATGTCGGCGGCGTTCAAGGATTTGCCAGCGGCAAATCCCTACATCAGCGCCCGGAATGATTATTTGCCTAATGTTGTTGACAAATTTGCGACTCTCATATAACATCGAAACTAATCGCGTACAAGTTCGCAAATGTTCGAGCTATACGCGAACAAAATTGATTTCTTGAGAAAAGTTTAATGACCAAAAAACCCACCCTGCGTGCGATTGCAGACTACGCAGATGTCGCCCTGAGTACCGTTTCGCAGGTACTCAACAATAAGCCTAATGTTTCCCCAGAGATGCGGCATCGCGTCCTAGCGGCGGCGGCAAACCTCGGCTATCGAACCAAAATCTCTTCACATTCTCCACTTTCTACAGAAATCAAAACCATCGGTTTTTTGACCAAACGACGTAATGGCGACGCACTGAGTTTTAATCCGTTCTACTCACCCATTATCGCGGGTGCAGAGTCGGAATGTCGCCGTCACAACATCGGTTTGATGTACGCCAATATTGAAGTTGACGAGCATAACCACGCCATTAGCCTTCCATCCATTTTGTTGGAGGAACGGGTTGATGCCGTGATTGTGTTGGGAGCCTTTCTGGAAGAAACGCTCGGACACATTAGCAGTCGAGCCAACCAGATCGTGCTCGTGGACGCATACACCAGTTACGGGGATGAGTTTGATACAGTGCTGGTCGATAATGTGAGTGGTGCCACGAAAGCGGTGAAGCATCTCATCGCGGCGGGACACCGGCACATCGGCCTGATCGGCAGCGAACCTGATTCGTATCCAAGCATTATGGAACGCCGTCAGGGATATTTAGCGGCCATCGCCCAGCAGCACCTCGAACCATTTATAGAAAACAGCGCACTCGACCGTGCCGACGCCTATGAAGCCACCAAACGGCTTATGGCGCGTGCCCCGGAAATCACGGCACTCTTTGCCTGCAATGACAATGTTGCAATCGGCGTGGTCAATGCGCTACAAGACATGGGGCTTCATGTACCGGATCAGGTATCGGTGATTGGTTTCGACAATATTGATCTGGCGCGTGAGGTAAAACCGGCTTTGACAACGATGCATGTTGACAAGGTCTTGATGGGGGTCGTGGCGGTACGGCATTTGATGGATCGAGCCGTCAATCCAAACCGCGCATCGCTCAAAACATTGGTTAGTACACAGGTGATTGAACGTGAAACGGTACGGGCAATCAAAAGATAGAAGGGCGTGAACCAGCACTGCATACAGGTTATGGCGACCAACCAGAATGGCCTGCTGCAATGTGTCCCACGCCCCACACACAATTTAGTGCCCTTCTAGTCTAGGAGGTATTTGAATGAAACGCAATGTTCTGGCGACAGTCATGTGTGCTTTCATCCTCTCCCTCACTTTTCCCGCTGTGGCACAAAACAAACGGAACACGATTCGCACATAACCCACGACCGTTCGGGTGGCCTTTTCATTTGGCAACACGGACACCGTGACAGGTCTCGTGTTTGCTTACGCCGATGAAGTCGCGGACTTCATGAAGCAACACATGCCGTCTACAGCCAATATGCGGGAAGGAGGTGAAGCGGAGAAAAACAGGTAAAAAATAGATCGAATATATCAAAACGAACAACCTATTGAAGAGGAAAAATGCGATATGTTAAACAATTGGCTCCGTAAAAGTGTATTTGTTGTAGCGTCGGCGGCGCTGGTATTGACCGCCGTTCCGATGGTGGCCGCACAGTCCCTATCCGGCACGATTACCGTCCTGAACCACCGTACCGATCTGGATAAAGACGGAACACTTGCCAAGTATTCGGCAGCGTTCAAAGCGAAATATCCCGATGTGACCGTCAACTGGGAAACCATCACCGATTATGCCGGTGAAGTCGCGACCCGCCTCAGCACAACCGATTATGGTGATGTGCTGAACATTCCGCCGTCAGTGTCGGCAGATAAGTTCTCGCAATTCTTCACCCCCTTGGGCAGCGTTGATGATCTGGGCAAGAAGTACAATTTCATCAACGAAGGCGCGTATGATGGCACGGTATACGGTCTTGCGACCACCGGCAACGCCAACGGTCTGCTGTATAACAAGGAAGTTTTCACAGCCGCTGGCATCACCGATGTGCCCAAGACACCGGATGAATTCCAAGCTGATCTGAAACTGATCAAGGACAAGACACAGGCTATCCCGCTGTATACCAATTACCATGCCGGTTGGCCGTTGACCTCATGGAACACAGGCATCGAGGCTTTTACCGGCGATGCCGACTATGCCAACATCAAGCTGCCACACATGGACACGCCATTTGCCGCAGACCAACCGTTGTACATGTCCTATAAGATGCTGTACGATGCGGTCAAGGCCGGATACACCGAAAAAGACCCGACCACGACCGACTGGGAAAAGTCCAAGTCGATGATCGCCAATGGTGAAATCGGTGTCATGAACCTCGGCTCATGGGCGATTACCCAGATGCAGGCCGCAGCCGTGGCTGCTGGCAAGGACGCGTCGATCATTGGTTACATGCCTTATCCCACCAGCGTTGACGGCAAGCAGTATGCCGGTGCGGGTGGCGATTATAAGATGGCGATCAACAAGAACAGCCCGAACCAAGACATCGATAAGGCTTTTGTGACATGGTTCATGGACGAATCCAACTTCGCTTTTGACCAAGGTGGTATTCCTCCGCTGAAGGCCGCCAAGCTCCCTCCCGCCTATGATGCCTTCACCGCCGCCGGTGTGAACCTCGTTGTTGACACCCCTGCCAAGGCTGGCGAAGAGGGCTGGGTCAATAATATCGACAAGGAATCGGAAGTGGGTTGGAACAACGGCAGCGGTACATGGCAATCGACCATTATCGATGCTGCACGCGGCCAAATCTCCGACTCATTTGATGACATTATGAACGCCGCCAACACCAAGTGGGCTGCTGCAAGAGTGTCGCTGGGTATTAAGGACTAATTTCGTTTTTGCGGATAAGCTCCGCACATGAGCAATTGGGCAGGGAGGCGAAACACTCCCTGCCCCTTATCTCTAGACAAATTCGTTTTTTAATAGACGTTTATAGAAGTTATGGTTTTGCCAAATTAAATCTGAATACGAATAATCCAGCGTTTCGACGCTGCTAATGAATAATTGAATAAATTGCGCGGACGGGATGTATCCCGTCCTTACGAAAATGTAATCCCTTCGGATCATGATTTATATCGTTTTGACGTTACTCGTAAGACAACGCACTTAACGTGAAGCATCGAGAGGAATATGCCCTCGCCTCAGTGCTTCTAGAGGGAGTAAAAATGGCAAGCCAATCTATCGTAAAAACGACCCGCGACTCTTTTTCGTCATCGTCGTTTACTTACAAACGGCAAAAAGTTCTGATCTCAATCTTCTTTTTAGTCGTCCCACTAGCCTTGCTGCTGGTATTTACGTATCTACCTGCCATCAATATGGTCTTTTACAGTTTCACGAAATGGGACGGTTTCGGGACGATTGATAAGTATGTCGGCGTGCAAAATTATATTGATATTTTCACCAAGCCGGAATATTTTTCGGTGTTCGGGGTCAGCCTTTATTATTTCGCGGGTTCGATTGTGCAAATCGCGTTGGCCTTGTATTTCGCCACCATCGTCAGCTTTAATGTGCGGTTCAAAAATTTATTCAAGGGCATCCTGTTCTTTCCAAGTTTGATCAACGGTGTGGCTATCGCCTTTACCTTCTTATACTTTTTCCAACCGGACGGCGGCCTCGATACGGTGGTGAAATCCTTCGGCGGCAGTAATTTGCCGTTGTGGTTAGGTGACCGCAGCCTGATTAATATTTCGCTTACCGGTGTTTCGGTCTGGCGCTACATGGGTTTCAACTTTGTGTTGTTCGTGGGTGCTATTCAGTCGATCCCATCTGAAATCTATGAAGCCAGCGAACTGGATGGCGCAGGACGCTGGCAGCAGTTCAAGTACATCATCCTACCGGGCATCCGCATGATCCTCACCTTGAACCTGATTCTGTCGGTGAAGGGCGCATTGAGCGTCTTTGAAATCCCCTACATCATGACGAACGGGATGAACGGAAGTTCAACGTTTGTCATCCAAACCGTCACCACGGCTTTCAAAAATAACAAAGTGGGATTGGCTTCAGCGATGGCCGTTATTCTGCTGCTGCTGATTGTCATCGTCACCGTCATCCAAAATTGGCTGCTGAATGAGAAAGAGGACGCTCAAAAATTATGAAAACCAATTCCGACACGGTGCTGACGTTCTCAAAAACAGTTCCCCAAAGAAGTGTAGGCAGAAGGAATGTCTCCAACCGGCGTAATGATGTTTTGGGGTCGACCCTGAAATACCTTTCACTGGTCCTCGGTTGTGCGGTTGTACTGCTGCCGCTGCTGGTGATCTTCCTTGCCTCGTTTAAAACCGAGCAAGAATTTTATAAATCGCCGGTCTTTTCGCTGCCGAGCAATTTCCTCAATCTGCAAAACTTTAGCGAAGCCTTTACCGGTGGTCTGATGCTACAAGGGTTTACCAACACGGCTATCATCCTCGTGTTTTCGTGCGGGGGAACCATCCTTATCGGATCAATGACGGCTTATGTGTTGAGCCGCTTTAACTTTCGAATCAACGCGGTGGTTTCTGGCTTATTTTTATTAGCGGCACTGATTCCGGGGGTTTCGACGCAGGTCGCCACTTTCCAAATCGTCAGCGGTTTGGGGCTATTTAACAAAATCGGTTCGAACATCATTCTAAATATGGGAACCGACGTGATTTCGGTTTACATCTTTTTGCAGTTTTTGAATGGCATCCCGCGCGAGTTGGATGAGGCCGCTCTGATTGATGGTGCTTCGTTCTTTGATGTTTACTGGCGGGTGATCCTGCCGCTGCTGATGCCCGCGATTGCGACGGTGCTGATTATCAAGGGTGTCGCCATTTACAACGATTTTTACACGCCGTTTCTGTACATGCCGGGTAAAGGTTTGGGAACAATTTCGACATCCTTATTCCGATTTATCGGGCCGTTTAATGCTCATTGGCAGGTGATTTGCGCCGGGGTGGTCATCACCATTATCCCGACGCTGGTTATCTTTTTGTTCCTGCAAAAATACATCTATAACGGTTTGACGCAAGGCGCGGTGAAGTAGGGGGAAGAAAGAACCCCCACCCTAACCCTCCCCCGCAAGCGATGGAGGGAACAAATGCGAGGGATTATTATCCGTATTCAAAAGTTAAAGACCATTATTGCGCCCCTACAACGACGTTGTTTTTTAATGATTGAGTACATTTTCCCATCCCCGCGAAAATGCCAGTGTTTAGCGAAAAGCAAAATAGTTCGAGATAATTATTTTGGTTATTTGAATTATTTCTTTTCATCTGGAGGATAGATTATGCGTTTGGGCGCACCCATAGAAGCGGTGACGACACCGGAAGCATGGATTGAGTCGCTGCGACAACACGGTTATCGTGCCGCCTACAGCCCATTCGATGCCAGCGCCGACAGCAATACTCGACGTGCTTATGTTCAGGCTGCGGAAGAAGCGGATATTATCATTGCTGAAGTGGGCGCGTGGAGCAATCCCATTAGTCCAGATGATGCTGTGCGGAAGGCAGCGGTTGAAAAGTGCCAGCAGCAGTTAGCATTGGCTGAAGACATCGGGGCGCGATGCTGCGTCAATATCGCGGGGGCGCGGGGCGAAAAATGGGATGGACCATATGCCGACAATTTCTCGGCAGCGACCTTCGATTTGATTGTGGAAACGGTGCGCAGCATCATTGACAGCGTCAAGCCGACACGCGCTTTTTACAGCCTCGAACCGATGCCCTGCATTTTCCCTGATTCGGCAGATAGTTACCTCGATTTAATACGCGCGATTGACCGTCCACAATTTGGCGTGCATCTCGATCCGGTAAACATGATTAGCAGCCCGCGTCGCTATTTTGATAACACGGCCTTTCTGAACGAGTGCTTCGACAAACTTGGCGGACATATCAAGAGCATCCACGCGAAGGATATTATCATCCGCGAGCCGCTGACGGTGCATCTGGATGAAGTGCGACCGGGATTAGGCACGCTGGATTATGCGACTTTCTTGCGACGGGCGAATCAATTAGATGCTGATATGCCTTTCATGCTGGAACATTTGCCGATGAGCGAATACGCGCCGTCCGCCGAATTTGTGCGACAGACCGCAAAATCACTGAACATCACTTTGTAAACAAGGACATAAACACAATGGAATTATTTTCGTTGAATGGCTCATGGACGTTATTCAAGAACAAAGATCAAACGGCTATCCCCGCTACTGTGCCGGGCTGCGTCCACACGGATTTGCTGGCGAATGGGCTGCTGGAAAATCCTTTTTACCGCGACAACGAACTGCAACAGATGTGGGTCGGGGAGACTGGTTGGGATTATTTACGCAAATTTACATTGTCAGCAGATTTGCTAGCTCATGATTGTGTGCTGCTGCGCTGTCACGGGTTAGATACCATCGCCACCCTGCTATTGAATGGCACATTGCTCGACCAAACGGATAACATGTTCCGCACATGGGAATTTGACGTTAAACCCTTCCTCAAGGTAGGCGAGAATACGCTCGAAATTCGGTTTGCTGCGCCGATGCCTTATGTGCGGCGAATGGATGCTGAAAAAGGCAAAATGGCGGGATGGGTCGAGCCGATGCGCATCAACAGCGGCGCGTGGATTCGCAAAGAGCCGTGCAACTTCGGTTGGGATTGGGGTCCAAAGATGCCCACCAGCGGCATCTGGCGCGTCATTGAACTGGTGGCGTTTGACACGGCACGGTTGAAGGATATGCTGATTCAGCAGGAACACGAAAAAGATGCGGTGACACTACTCTTCAGCCTCGCGGCGGAACGAATCGCGAATGCCGCTGTAACGGCGACGATCACGGTATCAAAGAACGATGCGGTGGTTGCCACACAGACCATCGCCTTCACAAACGATACAGCGGAGGCCAGCGTCGCCATCCCGAATCCAGAATTATGGTGGGTGCATAATCTGGGTGAGCAGCCGCTTTATACCGTCGAGGTGACGTTACAAGCTGCCGATGGCAAGCCATTGGATACGTGGACGAATCAAGTTGGTTTGCGAACCTTGACTCTGGAACGCCATTTGGACGAATGGGGCGAGTCGTTCTACTTCGCCTGTAACGGGGTGCCGTTTTTCGCTAAGGGTGCAGATTGGATTCCAGCGAGTCCGTATCCGGGTGAGGTGGTCGATTACAAACGGTTTATACAGGCAACCGCCGACGCGAATATGAATATGCTGCGCGTGTGGGGCGGCGGCATCTACGAAGAAGATGTTTTCTACGAATTATGCGACCAATACGGCATCGCCATCTGGCAGGATTTCATGTTTGCTTGCGGCACCTATCCCAGCCGCGATGCAGATTTCATGGCGAACGTCAAAGCCGAGGCGGAGGATAATATTCGGCGGCTGCGTCACCATGCCTGTATGGCGCTGTGGTGCGGCAACAACGAGATCGAACAAGGCATGCCCGACAGCCCCGGTTGGCAAGACTCGATGAGTTGGGAAGATTATGACCGGCTGTTTAGCGAACTGCTGGCGGATCGGGTGCGCGATCTGGCTCCACAAACCGCTTATTGGCCGGGAAGCCCCCATACGTCACTCGGTGATCGTTCGGATCATCGCAGTCCAGAAAGCGGGGATACGCATCTGTGGGATGTATGGCACGGCAAAAAACCGTTCGAGTGGTATCACACGCGTTTGGATCGGTTTGTCAGTGAGTTCGGTTTTCAATCGTTCCCTGAGCCGCAAACGGTGGCCGAGTTCACGCTGCCGGAAGACCGCAACATCACCAGCTATGTCATGGAACATCATCAACGCAGCGGCATCGGTAACAGCACCATCATTCATTACATGCTCGATTGGTTCCGCCTGCCGACATCCTTTGAAACCACGCTTTGGCTGAGCCAGATTTTGCAAGGCATGGCGATGAAATACGCGGTTGAACATTGGCGGCGGAATATGCCACGATCAATGGGTGCGCTGTACTGGCAGTTGAATGATATGTGGCCCGCACCGAGTTGGGCATCACTGGATTGGAAAGGCAATTGGAAAGCGCTGCATTATATGGCGAAGCGTTTCAATAATCCGCTGCTGGTTTCCAGTGTGAGCGATTGGGAAAATGGTACGCTCCAAATACATGTGAGCAATGACCTGAGAAGTGAACAAACGGGTACCGTCGAATATACGATTACCGACGCGCAAGGTAATACGCTTGAAAGCAAAACCTTCAGTGTGACGCTGGCCGCCGGAACAACGGCCTGTGTTCAGACGCTCGATGTTAGCGAGGTGATTCAAGAGCGCTCGGCGCGGGATGTAATGGTGTGGTTGCAACTCGGCGTGAAGGGCGACGTGGTTTCGGAAGATTTGGGATTGTTCACCCGCCCCAAGCACTTCACCTTGAAGCAGCCGACGATTACGAGCCAAGTTAGCCCGACTGGTGAGAGTCAATATGATGTGACGCTGACCACCGACCACGCCGCCTTGTATGTGTGGCTGGAACTGCCCGACGCACAGTTTTCGGATAATTTTGTCCATTTGCGTCCGAATACGCCCAAGGTGATCCATGTGTCGACCCAAGCAATCGCGAACCTCAAAGTTCAATCGTTGTTCGATACGTACCAGTAAGGTATCTTAGGGGGCTGGGATTATTCAAGCCATTTAAGGATAAGGATGCTCATGCGGGTACTCATTACAGGCAGCGAAGGCTTAATTGGCCGTGTGGTGGCGACCCATTTGCAGACATGCGGCTGGGATATACGGCTGACCGACATTGCGCCGAACACCGAGGCTTCAAGCGCGGTATATACCATATGCGACATTATGAATTTTGAGGCCATTCGTTCACTGGTAGAAGGCTGTGATGCGGTCGTGCATCTGGCGGCACTGCGTAATCCATTTTATGGGCCGGGTGAGGATATTTTCAGGATCAACACCGCCGGCACATTCAACGTGTTTGAGGCAGCGGCCAAAGAAGGTGTCCGGCGTGTGGTTCAGGCCAGTTCGATCAATGCGATAGGCTGCGGCTGGAACCTTGGCGACTTCACACCCCAATATCTGCCTATTGACGAAGATCATCCGATTTTTACCACCGATCCCTATTCATTCTCAAAACAAATCGTTGAAGACATCGGTGCTTATTACTGGCGGCGAGATAGTATTTCCAGTATCGCGCTGCGGCTGCCGGGGATCTACGCCAGCGAGAACCGCAATACTCCCCAAGCCAATGAACGGCGCGATAACATGCGGCAGTACCTTGATAGTTTTGTGAAGCGTCCGCCCAGCGAGCAGCAGAGTCTTATGGCTCAGGTACGGGATAAATGTCTGGCATTCCGCAGCGCACGCAATTTGGAACATCCTTTTAAAACAGGGAGCGTCCAACCACCAGAAGGCATCGAACTGCTCTTGTGGCAGGCTTATATGTTTGATCGGTTTAATTTATGGGCATCACTGGATGTTCGCGATGCGGCACTGGCGGTTGAGAAGTCGCTAACAGCGAAGTTCGATGGCAGCCACAGCCTTTTTGTCAGCAATGTCCATAACTCATTGGGATATGACTCGGCAACACTAGCAGGCTTATTTTTCCCTGATGTGACGCAGTTCAAGCATCCACTCAGCGGTTCCGAATCGCTGGTCAACGTCAGCCGCGCCCGTGAGTTGATCGGGTTTGAGCCACAATATGTGTGAGTCGAACTGTTATAGGTGACATAAGCTGATGGTTAAATAGACGTGATGATTTAACCCTCACCCCCAGCCCCTCTCCCTCATGGCGAGGGGAGCCAAACAGGACACCACTTATTTTACTACCACTATCTGACATAATCAGTACGCGAAAAGGACTCTTGGATCATCAAGAGTCTTTTTGTAACCCGGCACTATTCGAAATACCCAACACCGCCCCCCAAACGATATGCGCGATAATCATCAGCCTGCGACGAGCCGGAGGAAATTCGGTAGCCGGACGTAATACGTGAAATGCTGGCAGCCATCCCATGTAACTTCCAGCCCAAACTAAAAGGCCATATAAAACGCCACTAACGATAGGTGTAAAAGGCAGTCGTTCAGCTATCCACGAATAGATCCCGGCTAAAGTCATCCCATAACCAAAATGGCTGAACACTGTCCAAGCCATGTGTTGTTCGCTGTTTAACGTTCTGCCCAAAACCTTCACTTCAGCGATGGTTGCGATTTCTTCTGGCGGTAAGGGATATTGTTCGTCAGGTGGAAGCCTACTAAAAAGCTGCTGCATAACAACCGTCATGGCTGTGGTGCTAATTACTCCGGCGACGATACTCCTTGGAATACGTCTGCTTGTTGCTGCGTTGGTTTTGAACATGCGGCCTCTGAACACCTTATCAATGAATGTTGTTAACTGAACCGTTTGTGGTTGAAAACTCAAACGTACCGGCCTCGATCATTTAGTGCATCAGCCAATTGACCCAATTAACTGTGTCCTCTTAGGCAAAGAATTTCCCTCTCTTATTACCACATGAAAGTGTGGGTCATAGGAGAGGATTATATCGATAAGAGCAAACCCTAAGTTTGGTACTCGTGCAATCGTCCGCTATCAAATGGGCTTCGATTTCTAAACGAATCCAATCAATCTTTCATGTACTTTAGTTCAGGAGACATTCAGTTATGGCGAAGAATTCCCATCAGAAGATGGCAAAAGATAATGGCAAGTCAGACAGTGCCACAAAAAAAGGCAGCGCTCAATTCGTTGATCAGCAGGTTTCCGTCGGTAACGGTGGCGAGACACACCAACAAGCAGATGCCAATAATTCAGTTTTGACCACACAACAGGGAACGCCTGTCTCCGATGACCAAAACTCACTGCGGATTGGCAATCGCGGCCCGACGATTATGGAAGATTTCCACTTTCGCGAGAAGATTTTTCACTTTGATCATGAGCGTATCCCTGAACGTGTCGTCCATGCACGGGGCTATGGCGCACATGGTTACTTTGAAACTTACAAGCCGCTTTCCGATATTACCTCGGCAGATATTTTTCAACGCGCCGGAGAACAGACACCCGTGTTTGTGCGCTTCTCGACCGTCGCGGGTAACAAAGGCTCAGCCGACCTCGCGCGGGATGTACGGGGTTTCGCGGTCAAATTCTATACGAAGCAGGGCAATTGGGATTTAGTCGGCAACAATATTCCGGTGTTCTTTATCCAAGATGCCATCAAGTTCCCGGATCTAATTCATGCCGCAAAGCCAGAACCTGACCGTGAGTTTCCTCAGGCACAAACTGCCCATGACAACTTTTGGGATTTTATCTCGCTCATGCCTGAAAGTTTCCACATGGTTATGTGGACGATGTCTGACCGCGCTATTCCTCGTTCCTTCCGCTTTATGGAAGGGTTCGGGGTACACACCTTCCGCTTTGTGAACGCCAGTGGCAAATCGACATTTGTGAAGTTTCATTGGAAGCCGCTGCTCGGTTTGCAATCCGTCGCATGGAACGAGGCCGTAAAAATTAACGGTGCTGATCCTGATTTTCATCGGCGTGATCTGTGGAAAGCTATCGAAAGCGGTGATTTTCCAGAGTGGGAACTAGGCGTACAACTCATTGATGAAGAATTTGTTGCCAAATTCGCGTTCGACATTTTGGATGCGACAAAACTCATCCCCGAAGAAGAGATCCCGATTCAACGGGTGGGCAAACTGGTTTTAAACCAGCTCGTCGATAATTTCTTTGCAGAAACCGAGCAAGTAGCCTTCGGCACGAATAACATTGTGCCGGGTATTGATTTCTCGAACGATCCGCTGCTGCAAGGGCGCAACTTCTCGTATCTTGATACTCAACTAAAGCGGCTGGGCAGCCCAAACTTTACCCACATCCCGATTAACGCGCCGAAGTGTCCCGTGCATCATTTTCAGCAGGACGGTCATATGGCGATGATGAATCCTAAAGGGCCAACCAACTTTGAGCCAAACTCACGCGGCATACAGGACGATCCGCGCGAGTCGCCGGAGGGCTTCCATTCGTATCCTGCTCAAGAATCGGGTGAAAAGCTGCGGGTTCGTTCAGAAAGTTTTGCCGACCACTACAGTCAAGCACGGCAATTTTACATCAGCCAAACCCCGACCGAGCAGAACCATATCGTGTCGGCCCTGATATTCGAACTGAGCAAGGTAGAGACACCCGCTATTCGTAGTCGTGTGGTTTCCCATTTGCTCAATATTCACAACGATCTGGCTCAACAAGTAGCTGACGGTCTGCGTCTGAAGGCCATGCCCGCACCCGCCAAGGCTGCCAAGCCCACCCGTACCGATCTAAAAGCGTCTGACGCGCTCAGCATTCTGAAGAATGGCCCAAAGAGTTTCAAAGGACGCAAGTTAGGGATACTCGTCTCAGATGGCATCGACATCAAGCTGTTCAATGCACTAGTACAGGCCGTCAAGGATGAGGGCGCAACTTATGAGGTCATCGCGCCCATGATTGGTGGTGTAAAGGCCAGCGACAGCACATGGATTGACGCGATGCAGAAGATCAACGGCGGGCCATCCGTGCTTTACGATGCGGTTGCACTTTTGCTTTCGGAAGATGGCGCAAAATTGCTGTCACAGGAATCAACGGCCCGTGACTTTGTGGCCGATGCCTTTGCCCACTGCAAGTTCATTGGTTATACCCAGCCCGCAGCGGCCTTGTTTGATAAAGCCGGTGTTAGCCAGAGTTTAGATGATGCCTGTATCGCCCTCGCTAAAGCGGCTGATGCTGCTAACTTCATTAAGGCCTGTCGCGCCCTACGCTTTTGGGAACGCGAGAGCAAGGTCAGCGTGGTTTAATCGTACAGGTCAACGTGGAACGGCGGACTCTCAATTTGTCACACTGTAAAAGTGTGATTAGCCTATGCAATAAAATGGGTGCAAATCAGCACCCATTTTGCTCGGCTTCAGTGTTTGCCACGGCTTCTATGCTTTGAAATAGAGTCCATAGGAGCTTTTATCGTTTATACTCGCAGTCAGGTTATGCGACATATCGACTTTGCAATCGTCATCAA
>JACDGI010000733.1 GCA_013821665.1 Anaerolineae bacterium | reverse complement strand
TTACAAAGCACGTTAATCGTTGCCGGCTATAGAATTGCCCTAATCCGGCAAGGAATATCAACATAAAGGCTTGTCGGGAAATTACTTCATGCCAAGTGAATTTGGATGAGGCGTGCCTCGTCCGCTGACTAAATAACGTCAGTTATGGATAAGCTCAATAACGGCCTTGACGTAAGTTTGAAAACTCGAACCAAACACGCTTGACCTAGATAGCCTTTTTGTTCTAAAATAGAGGTTGGTATTTCTTGTCTTCTTTGTGCCTGTGCGAAGCCTTCTGTGGATTGCGTTAAGTTTTTTGCCTTCGCTTTTGCGTCTTTGGCGAATCGCTCCCGTTCATCCACTGCAACGGCAACCCCAAAAGTGCAGCGGCGGATTTAGCCGAGCCATCCGCTGCACTGGCGGTAGCAACCGAGCATCCCGCCGACATAAAATGTCATTTCGGCGGATTGCTCCCTCACAGCCGCCTGACATTTCGGCGGGAATTATGCAAATAATGCAGGTTCTGCTGCATTTACCGCATCAAAAGCTTATCCATAACTCAGGTCAATTAGGCTCGCAGCACTTGAAAACAGTGTTGTCAATAAAAAATGCCCACGTTAGAGTGGGCATTTCATTTGTTCATAAAAATGGGACGTTAGCCAGCGAGCTGTGCTTTTTCCCAGTCGGCTGCCGACAAAATCGCGTCCTGCGAAAGTTCCGCAGTCTGTTTGGCGAGATCGTCGATCTTCGGCTTAATCTGTGCCAGATAGCGCTCTAGAGCCAAACCACCGAACATGCCAATAAAGGCGGTTGTTTTGAGGATGGTCATTTGCACTTCAAGCACGGTGCTGACGACTTTCAAGATACTGGACATGGTTTCAAGCGTTTGTCCCATTGCCCGTACTTTGACGGGGTCCATATGACGTTCGTTTGCCATCGTTTCTTATCCCTTTAATCCTGAATTATATCTTGGAAAATTCGCTGGCGATGTCGCCGACGATTTGGGTTGCTTTTTTGTCAGCACCTTGGATGATGTCACCAGCTTGGCTGATGCCACCCATCACCTTGCCCAGAATACCAACGATGTCGTTAGCCTTCGGGGTGGCAATATTCTTGATTTTCTCTTTAAACTGGTCGGCATCTTCACCGCGCCAGATTTCTTCAAAGCCGCCACCAATCATCGACATCAAGGCGTTGATGATTTCGTTTTGAACCTTGTTCGTCTGCTGCGTAATGACATCTTTGACCGATTCAACGATCTTTTGTACAAATTTTAGAATACCATCTAACATACCCATATCGGTAATTTCCTTTCACTATGCAGGTATTAACGAAGTTTGCTGGCGGCTTTGAGGAGTTGCTCAAGTTCAGTTTCAGTGAAGCGAGCTTGCTCTTCCAGCTTCTGAGCGATTTCCTCAATCTTAGAGTTCAAGGTACTCTTGATACTGCTTTGAAACTGGTTTCCAGCTTCACCAACCAAAGCACCTTTTTCAATAAGTCCAGCAAGGCTCTGGGTCGCATGGATTGTTGTACGCAATTCTTTTGCACCACGACGCATATGGTCGATGGCTAAACGCATTTTGCTTTCATCGAACTTGATTTCACCACTCACAGTGAAGCCTCCTTAGATATAATTACGAATTGGGGAAAGCGTTACAGGCTTCGTCAGTAGCGGTCTTAAACGTATTAACGATGTCACCGGAGCAGTGACTCGCCGTGTGTTCAAGAGCCTGCTCTAAACGTTTGAGGCGCGGCATAACATCGGTTCCCATCACGTTATAAAACTTGGTTGCGCCATCCGCCCTCCAACCTTGACCTTGGTTAAGTACCTGCAAATGATGATCCAGATCCGTGATAATTTTCTTGACTGCGGCGGCTTCGTGACTAAAGCCTTGGGCGACCTTCTGCATGTTTGCGTAATCGATCGAAACTGTATCAGCCATCTCTATTTTTCCCTTTGTGTACTAGGTGACACTCACATCATTCTAAGTTTAAAAAAAAGTATTTGTCAAGCAATCGGAGTGGCCTATTGACAAGCCAAAACAAATGGCTCACGTAATATTCGAGGTTCATACAGCGACTAATAAGCCTCTTCTTGACAAGATCTAAACAAAAGGCGCTACCAATGTTAGCACCCTTTTGCAAATTTACTCATCAACCGTTAATCTAAGAAACCGGTGTTTCTGTCGCCGATGGGATTGGCGAAGGTGTTATGGTGGGTTCAGGTGCATAAGTCCGTGTTGGCACATTGCTCGTATTGCCATCGATTTGCAACCCTTTTACACCGGCGTAAATCCACCCCGGTGATGACTGTGGGTTTACCGGATCGATGTAAAACCAGAGCTGTTTGCGATAGATCGCTTGCCCGATGATCGTCGCTTGTTCGCCATCTTTTAGGCCGATTCCGGCACGGTCATAAAGCTGGCTTGGCCCACGCCGGATGCTGATCCCACCTTTGATATGCGCTGTAACTGTCGCTTGAGCAGCATTCGCAAGGGCTGTCCAACCCGTTTGGGCGGAAACACCATCGACTTTGCTTTGTAAGGTCACATAGGAGTAAATCAGCCCGTCAATCGCTTTAGGTTGGCTGCTGACGACTTTAACAACCGTATTGGCTGGTAGTTCAACACCACCACTGCTCGGCAGGCTAAAACTGCTGGTATCCGTCGATGGATAGAACATGACAGGCTTCGCCAACGTGATTACATCGTTGTCATGCGGCGCATACAGCGTCGGTGCTGCTGTAGGCGTTATCCTTGCTTGGGCAGTCGAGGTTTGGGCGGCTTGCTGCGCGTTGGCTGTCAGGCTCGGTGTATAAGTTGCCGTCGGTGTCTGCGTAATCGTCGCCGTCAGAGTCGGGCTGGGTGTGAGTGTTAAAGTCGCTGTATTGGTCGGTGTAGCACTGCTTGTTGCTGTGACCGTAGGTGTGGCTGTGTGGGTCGCTGTAGCGCTTGGCGTAGGCGTTAAGGTCGGTGTAAGCGTCGGTGTCGATGTGGGCCTTGGTGTCGGCGTATAAGTAATCAGCGTCGGATTGAGGGTTGTGGTGGGTTGAATCAGCGTCGGTGTTGCGCTCGGTTCTCTGGTTGGCGTATCGCTCGGCGCTTCGGTATGCGTTGCCGATGGCTTGACCGTCGGGCTGGCTTTCGCGGTTGCCGTATCCGTTGGCATAACCAGTGCCTCAACGCTAGGAGCCGTAGTCGGTGTTGATGGTTGTCTACGCGTCGGGCTGAGTGTGGGTGTAGCCGTCGGCGCTTTGATCGTCACTGTTGCCGCGATAGTTGGTGTATGCGAAGGCGTATTTGTTTTAACCACGGTTGCGGTGGCGCGTGGCGAGGGTGTGATTGTGGTGGTTGGTCGCGCTGTATCACTCGCTTTAATTGCAACAGCGATTTCTGTAGTCGCTTCAGATGTCTGCGTCACCTCGGCTTTAGTTGCACCAGCAGACACAACCGTTTGGCTCGGTGGCACCATTGCACTACTCACAGCCGCAATCGTTCCGGCAGTTGGCGTAACAGATGCGACGGCAGATGGTTTATTCAGCAGCAGTAATGCGCCGATAATCGCGGCCAGCACCACCACGCCAATAATCAGCGGAGTCATACTGCGACCACCCCCACCGTTTACGGGAACAGCCGGAATCGGCTTCGGTGTGATGGCCGTTGCCATTTCACCAATCGGCTCAGCCAGAGTTCGTGGTCTTACCGCCGCGCCCAACTGGATCAAAATCACACTGAGGTTATCGGGCGCACCACGTTCATAAACCAATCTGACGATGCGTTCCGAGGCTTGATCCAGCGGTTGCAGGTCAATATTTTGCAGCAGTTCTTCATCTTGAAACTTCGACCAAACGCCATCCGAACACAATAAATAGATGTCGCCCGGTTGGGTTTTCAGGCGGTAAAAGTTCGGTTCAAGCAGACTGGGTTGGCCGATATACGACGATATTTTAGTGACGCGGCGGGTTTTGAACTCATCTTTCAGTACGCCGGGTTCGGGTGTACTGACCTGATCCTCGGAGATCAATTCGATCTCTCTAGCGCGAATACGGTA
>JACDGI010000732.1 GCA_013821665.1 Anaerolineae bacterium | reverse complement strand
GGCTGACACCGAAGAAGTTATTCGCTACGTCCGGGCTGCTGCTCAGAAATTTCGCCAGCGCATAAGCCTGTTCGGGATACTGCGTGCCGCTGCTAATAGCGAAGCCTTGCGGATTGAGTCCCGCGCCACCACCGGGCAGCAGTGAGGCCGAAAGCGCTACTTGATTGCGGTTGTTACCGGGGCGACGACCGAGTGTCCGGCTGCCACCAATTTGCATCGGTACGGTGTCCGCCGCTGCGAAACCACCCTGACTGCTGACCATCTTGTCGTTGACCAGCGCTGCCCATGTGGTCATAAGGGTTTGCAATGTGGGATCGTTCAAGAGTGGGGCATTGGGTGTGGTGCTGGCATCATAGAAACCTTTGCCCAACAAACTGCGGAACAACCACAGCAGATTGTAATTCGAAACGGATAATCCGGCTGTCGTCACCGCGCCGCTCGGATCAACCACCGCCAACTTGCGCGTGGCATTATCCAGATCATCCATCGTCCAGCGTTCGTTCGGGTAGGCTAATCCAATTTTGTCGAAGGCCGCCGGATCGTAGGTCAGGATAATAATGTCGGTCGAAACGGGCAGCGCCCAGATGCTGTTATCCCATTGGAACGACTGCCACACGCCGGGAATAAAATCATCCACGTTGAGCGCGGTGTCGCTGCTGGTCAGCGGGGTCATATCCAAATAATATCCGGCGCGGGTGGCCTCGACCGACAGGTTGCTGTTATCTACAAACAACACATCGGCAGTGCTGGCATAGGCTTGTGCGGCGGTCAGTGCTGCCGCCGCGCCTTCTGCCGCCGAACCACCGTTGTCGTCATTGGCGAGTACATTGACCTTGATGGTGGGGTTTGCCGTTTCAAAATCACTAATGAGTTGGTCAGAAATAATTTGCTTCATGAACTGCGGCACACTCAGTTGAATAGTTGTGGCGCTGTCCTGTGCCTGTGCAGCCGCCATCGGTACGATACCGACGATCAGCAGCAGAATAGATGTCGAAAAGAGTAACAATCGTCTTTGCATAAAAAGTCTCCTGTCCAATTTCCAAAGGTGCAGACCCATACAGTATAGGGATGTAAAATCTCGAACCCATTACGACGAGGTCACGTTTTCGTAATCTCGACCTAACAGTAATGTAACTGTTCAGCGAGCCAACCGGTAACCAACCCCCGGCACGGTGAGGATTAATGAAGGGTGGTTGGGATCGATCTCCACTTTTTCACGCAGTCTGCGGATATGGACGTTAATCGTGTGGTCGCCATCATAAGGGGTATCCAATCCCCAAACGGTATCAAGGATCTGGTTGCGACTGATTGCCTGTTCGTTGTTCTGTGCCAGATACACCAGCAAGCGGAATTCAATCGGTGTCAGATTCAGGTTTTTACCATCGCGCAGCACTTGCCCACGCCCACGATCAATCATCAAGTCTTTGATGTACAACAAATCCGAGTTCGCCTCGGCTTCCGAAAGTTCGCCATAAGCCCGCCGCAGTTGCGCACGGATACGCGACAGTAACTCGCGTAAGCTAAACGGCTTGGTGACGTAATCGTCCGCGCCCATCTCCAAACCCAATACCTTATCCGTTTCATCTTGATTGACCGTCAGGATGATTATCGGTTGGCGCAATCCCAACTGCCGCATTTGCCGACAAAAATCGAAGCCGGAACCGTCCGGCAGCCGCACATCCAGAATAATCAGATGCGGTTTCTGTTTATTGGCGTAATCCACACCTTCTCGTCCTGATGCTCTCCAATCCACGCGGTAGGTTTCGCGCTGCAACCCATCCTGAAGGCTGCGGGCTACGGCTGGATCATCCTCGATAATTAAAATGTGCGCTTGCTGCTTTAACACGCTTGTCTCTGTGTCCTCTGTGACTCTGTGGTTAAATTTCTCTGTATTTCTCTGCGACTTTGCGGTTAATCGCATTTTCCCTAACCCGGCAGCAGCAGTGTAAAGCGTGTTCCCGGTGACAAACTATCCACTGCTACTTTGCCGTGATGACTCTCAACAATCGCCTTGATAATCGCCAACCCTAATCCATTTCCCGGATAGGCCGCCGTATTCCGTCCACGGTGGAAGCGGTTGAACAAATAGGGTATGTCTTCTGCTGGAATACCAATGCCTGTGTCTTGCACCCATAACTTGATGTCGGTGCCATCGTGTCGCAAACCCAATTCTACGGAGCCATTTTCAGCCGTGAATTTAATGGCGTTATCCAGCAGATTGCACAGCGTCCGCCGCAGTTGCGCCTCATTCGCGGTCACGATAGTTGGCGCACTCGGTGCGTCGATCAAAAATGTGATGCCCATCTGTTCCGCTTGCGAGGCATACAGTTCGCTGGTCTCGCGCACCAGCGCACCTAAGTCCACTTTATGCCGTTCATCGGGCAGCGAGTGGGTTTCAATTCGCGATAAAATGAGCAAGTTGTTGGTCAGTGTCTCCAGCCGTTTGAGCTGCTCCAGCGCCCGTTCAATGAAGGATTGGCGTGTGGCATCATCGCTTTCAGTTGCCGCTAATTCCAAATTTGTATTAAGCGCGGTGATAGGAGTGTGCAGTTCATGGGCAGCATCAGCCAGAAAACACTTCAGAGTCGTAATCGTATGTTCGACTTGATCGGTCATTTGATTAAAAGCTTTCGCTAATGAACCAATTTCATCGGAGGAGGCGATCTTCGCCCGTACCGTCAAATCACCTTGCGCCATCTGGTCGGTGATATGCTTCAATCCCAGCAAGGGCGTGGTAATCACATGGCTAATCGACCAGCCCACCAGCGCCGCCACCAAAATGGCAATTACGCTTGCACCCACCAGCGCCCACGCCACACGATCAACAATCTCCGAACCGATAGAAGGGCCGTCGTAAAGTTCCAGATAACCCAGCTTATCATTTTTGTCGTTAACGAGAGTCACCGTCGCCTTTTGGTCGGAGCGGTCGCGGGTAATGTCCCAATCCGGTTTGACATGTACACCATACGGGCTGCCGTCTACAAAGACCCGGTTTCCAGCTTGCCCATCATCTGGAAAACCCGGCCCAACTGGCGCTGACATTGCGAATCCACTCGTCTCGCCGCCCTGAAATGGCTGCACATCAAACAGCATTTTGACGCGGGTTGTGGCACCGAGGCCTACATCTGGCCCATCCTGCGAGTGAAATGAGACCATGTTAACCGTTGATGGGTCATTTGACTCGGCGATCACTTGATGCTGCACATCCAACAGACGCACCTTGGCCTGTGAGAAAAAGGCGAACGAATCGAGGCGTGGTTGCAGGGCACTTACGGGTGTGCCATCCTGCATCATGCGCTCGACCAGCACACCAATTGCGCCAGCACCCCGGTTCATCCGGTCAAGTTCGCGCTCGCCATAATAATTGTGCAGCGTAATCAACAGCACCGCACCGACCGCCACCGCCGTCACCAGTGCAATCGCCGCGTAGCTCAGCGGTAAACGTGTCCGCATCGAATGGGGCATGAAGGAGGCTAGTTTTTTCTTGAGCATAATAGTCTCGAAAGCATATATCCCAGCCGAAACTGCGAAGCACAGCCGACTGTCTTAAGATTATGTCGAGTCTACATCTCAATTGGGTTTCAGCGAAGTCTCGTTCTCGTAACCTCCTGTCATACCAGTTACATGTAGGGAGAAGGCCTGCCTCCTCCGCCCTGTCTAAATCACTATTTGCTCACTACCACTTCATATTTACAGCAGTCGTTCCAAAATCAGGTTGGAGATGCGCGAGCCATCAACATCTACACACACATTCACCAACGGACGATTTTCCCACGCCAAACTCCACCTGTTGATGTGTCCGGTAACCCACGTCTTGCCACGACTAAAATTTTCAGTCTCGACCCGCAGCGGCCACTTGTGCGTCTGAAACGCATCCGGCGCGACCAGATAGGCCAATGTCGTCGGATCGTGCAGGTAAATACCATCCAACTTATTCACGTTGCGCGTGAAGTTCCAATAAAACGGAATAATCGCGCTCAGATGCTGAGTCGTGGCCTTGGTTGAATGATCGAAATGCGCCAACTGTGCCGCAT
>JACDGI010000731.1 GCA_013821665.1 Anaerolineae bacterium | reverse complement strand
ATTTGAGCCTGCGGGATGCTGAGGCTGCCAGTTTGGCGACTTCGGAATACATCCTGAAGGGGAAGCCACCGTTAGTACATTTGATTGCGGATACGACCCATTTGGGCAAGTTCCCAACCAACCTTTCTCTCATCAACGGCGAAGCTTCGCACCATCTTCGTAATCCGCTTCTCGGTTGGACAATTGTGATTAGTTCGAGTACCGCTACCCGATTCGTAAGTTCGATCATGACACAGGTCGCGCGGGTACGGTTCCGCATGTTCGCGACGTGGGATCAAAGTATCGCGTTTTTGCTCCAGCAGGATAGTACGCTGGAAGGCTTAATACCGCAGAAAACCGATCCGGCAAAGGCCAGCCTACCTTAGAATATGTGATTTTTTGGTTCGGAATGCATGTCTGAAACTAATACGTTTGCAGACAGGCTTCCCCAATATATACAAAGTTTTAGACTTACAACGTTCATGCGTGAAAGTTTATTCATTCTTTACGCCTCGATATAGATGCGTATAGCGCCAGTGAAAGATATGCAGGATACGACCGAATGAGCTTCCAACAATGCCTTGTGCAAGCCACCATCGAGAAAATAAAAACAAGCCTGATGCAACATATGCCGGCTGGCGTTCAGCGCGATTTTTATTTGTGGGGCATCTCACCCACAAACGCCAATCGCGACGAATTCTTGCAATTGATTGGCATGAATCAGGTCATTAATCTTGCCAGCCACATATTAGGGTCGATGGTTAAGCCTGACGATTGGCAAACACTGGCGGAATACAGCGGTCTCATCCATGCCTATTTTATGTATGAACTGGTATCCGACGATTTGGCGATTGGTTTGTCCTTATTACCAAGCCGGGATGCATCAGTCCAGACGCGCAAGGATATTTTGCACAGCTTTAATGGTGCGATGGTCAAACGCTTAAGTGGTGTTCCCAACCACAGCAGTGAATTGCTGGAATTTATCCAACCCTCGACACTGAATATTGACGGATACAACCAAGCCTCTGCCAACGAGAAGTATATGGCGCATTTTCGGCAGTTCGTGAAAGCACAATCTAATCGCACGGTGGAAAGTTTTGAACTGTGGCCGATTCTGGTTGCGAATGTTGAGGCTTGCAACGCACTGGTCGAGGTGACAGAGTACTTAGAGATTAGCCCGATCATACGGCAGGGGTTTATTAACCGGTACGCATCGGTATCCCAGTCGTTGGATGCCCACATCAATATGACACTGGAAGAACTGACGAACATTGGTACGCATACGGTATCGGTCATTCCGGTGCTGGCCTATTACATCGGCGTTTTGACGGAAGTGATCGATCCTCAACCGGAGATAAAAGGGGTCATCGAAGATGGGTTGCTGGAAGATGCGTTGGCTACTGCCGCCACGATCATCCGTATTTTGAATGATATGGGTGTGGTGGCAACGTATTCAACAGGAAAACGAACTTCATTGATCCATAGCCTGTGGAAAGCATCGGAGAACAAACCGATGAATGTGCAATCCATTACCCAATTGTTGTGCCATGTCGCTAACAAGACGGAGGCGCTCACGCGATTTCAGAAAGATATTTTGTACGGTGAATTCAATATTTGCCTGCATAATCTGGCTTATACCGAATCAATCGAATATGGGATTTCGATATTTGGTGAGAATTTGACGTACTTTGCGCAGCTCTACCGGCAATCACAAATGCACCTGCGCGATGTTCTGGCAGGGTTGGATCGCCGCCTTAAGAGTAATGCGGTGAGCAATCTGATCAATGGCTTCATCAACTTCCACGAGCAGATTTATACCCACCGGTTCGATACGACGGCGGGCGAATACGTGGCATAAGACGAATACGATTTAACCGCTGAGACGCAGAGAAAATACCAAGAGGAAAGTCTAAAAGGGCTTTCCTCTTTTATTTACGGACACCGATGGCGAACCCGTCCCCGACCGCGACAACAAATGCCTCGAAGCGGGTATCTTTTGCCAGTGCCACATTGAAGTCCTGCACGAAACGGTCATCCTCGTTTTCGGGCGTGAGGACGCGTCCGCTGCGGAAGGCATTGTGGGCAGCGACGAGACCACCGGGACGTAAATTTGCGGCAGCCCAATCGAGATAATCGTGGTAATGGGGGCGATCCGCGTCAATAAATACCATGTCGAATGGATTGCGTGGCGCTAACTTCGTGAGCGAGTCCAGTGCGTCACCCTCAAGCAGTTCGATGCGAGCGTTGAGACCTGCGCGGGTGAAGTTGTCACGGGCGATGGCTGCATGTTTGCTGCTTTTTTCGATAGTATAGAGCTTGCCACCAGCCGGTAAGGCACGGGCTAACCAGACCGCGCTATAACCGGCGAGTGTGCCGATTTCGACAATTTGCTTCGCGCCGGAGATATGCACCAGCATTTGAAGCAAACGACCTTCAAAGGCACGTATGCTGATGGCCGGTAATTCGTTGCGGGTGGCTTCGGCCTGTATGGACTTCAAAACCTCATCTTCGTTGACAAAAGTTTCGGTCACATAAACATCGAGTTGGGTGCGGAGTGTATCGTTTAGCGAGTCGGCCATTTAGAACGCTCCTCAGTTTTATTTAGTTGGATTTGGTAACTGCTGGTTTAGCATAATTCATGATGAGATGAGTGAGAACCCCGAAGACCAAACCCCAAAAGGGCGCGCCAACGTTAAATAAGGTGAAGCTGGCAGCGGTACACATGAAGGCTACAATCGCACCTTCACGACCATAAGGATCGGCCATTGATGCCGAGAGCGATGAGATGATCGCGCCGGTTAAGGCGAGTCCAGAAATGGTATGAATGAGCGGTGTGGGCAAGCCTCCAAACAAGGTGATTAAGGTCGCGCCGAAAATGCCGGTTATCACATACCAAAAGCCGGTCGCCACACCCGCTGAATAACGCTTATCGGGATCGGGATGGGCTTCAGGGCCAGTGACCATCGCGGCGGTGATGGCAGCTAAGGTTATGCCATGTCCACCAAAAGGCGCTGTTAAAAGTGAGCCAATACCTGTAACGGTGAGGGCTTTGTTGATAGGCACTTCATAACCCGCGTTACGCAAAACGGCTTGACCGGGAGCATCCTGTCCAGTGAGGGCTAAGGTGAATAAGGGAAGGGCAAGGCTTAAAAGTGCGCCGATGCTAAAGGTGGGTGCGGTCAATATAGGTGCGGCCAAACTGAGCTGCATCCCTTCAAGATGAATTTCTTGACGGGCGGCAGCGATAACTAAACCGACGACGAGCGCACCGATAGTCGGGGCGCGGTAGCCCAAACGTCGCATGACAAAAAAGACCACGAGCATCAGAAAGACCATGACCGGACTTTGGGGGAAGGATTTGAACATATCCAAGCCAAAATTAATCAGCACACCGGCTAACATCCCCATGACAATTGGTTGCGGGATGAGGCGCATAATCCGCCCAAACATGCCCGAATAACCGAGGATGATGATAGCGATAGCCGCGATAATGTAGGCACCAATGGCTTCGCTAAAGGGATAGTGGACAAGGGTATCCGACAGCAAAACGATGCCGGGGGTTGACCATGCAGCGATGACCGGCTGACGAAACCACAGGCTCATGACAATGCTGCATAAACCGCTGCCCAGTGTGATCACCAATACCCATGAGGAAAGGTGAGCGTTATCGACGTTCGATTTAGTGGCAGCCTGAAAGACCAGCACCAGCGACGAGGCGTATCCGACTACCACGACCAGTAGGCCGGACAAAATCGCAGATGAGGAGAGCGAGCGGGGCAAGTCCCGAATGTTTTGGATAACCGATGTCACTATAGTCAACCTTTAGTGGATAGAGATGTGATCGTGACAGTATATTGTCATATGGTCACGGTTTGTAAGACCGTTTAATACCGCCAGTAGAATACAAGATTTAACCGCAGAGTCCCTATGAAATAACATCACACCGAGCGATGAAAATAGTGCATTCAGAATCCCTACCCCAGCCCTCCCCCGTAAACGAGGGAGGGAGCCAGACATTGCGGAGAAAGTATTTTTAGAGCAAATGGAAGAGAGAAAGC
>JACDGI010000060.1:4014-18907 GCA_013821665.1 Anaerolineae bacterium | reverse complement strand
CCTGCCGCTTCCAAGACGTATCCCTTTTCGGTGAGAATATAAGGTGTTCCCCATGAATCGAGTATCCTATCAATTCTAACTGCTTCATCCAGATGGTAGAGGGCAGCATCAAAGCTTCCCGTTATTACTAAAATACGACCTGTATGAAAGTGAGCTTGTAAAATATACCAGTTGACTGCGGTTTCATTGGCCGAAGCAAGTATATCCCTCGTTGCTTCTAGTGCCTTTTCCAGCTTTCCCTGTGCGACAAGCAAAAAACCGTTAATTAAATAACTATAAAAGCGTACATATGGTTTAAGGATAAGGTTAGTATTTGATGCAAGCACGGTATCCATTTTATTTATTTGTTGAACAGCTTTCGGCACATCTCCCAATCGCCAAGCTAAGAAAGCTTGCACACTAAGCGAGAGTAACAAGGGTTCGAGAGATTCTAACTTTGTTTGAAATTCAGAAAACGCTTGAACTGCAAGTTCAAACATCGATTCACCTTCTTCAAAACCATTTGCTTGATTGTAATATGTAAAAAGTGGTTCCCAAATGCGATTAAAGAAATCAATCTTTTGTTGGCCGCACAGCCACAACCATGCCTGCCGAATATTTTCAATTTCCATAGCAATGACTTTAAGGGAGGTGATAGTCAAGTATTTCTGCAATTGAGGATTCAAGCAGCTGACATAGTCGGAAAAATAAGCGCAGTGCTTGGCGCTATAAGCTTGTCGATCTTCTTCTGACAAGGTATTGTCTATAAATTGGTACACCATATCATGGATGTGATAACGACCACTGGTATCTCGTAATAATAAAAATTTATCTTGCAGGCTGGCCAGAATTTTCGGTGACGCGTCCGCTACTGAAATTGCCGCTTCGAGTGTAAATCCGCCTTTGAATAAGGAACAAGCTTGTAAAATTGTTTGTTGATTTGGTGTCAGTTGTTGCCAAGATGCTTCGAAAATGGTTCGCATTGTTTTGTGGCGATCTGGAACATCGTAATGCCGATGTTCCAGTATCTGTACGTGGTGACGGACAAGGTCTGCAAGTTCTTGGCAGGATAAGACTCCAACCCAGCTTGCTGCCATTTCAATGCCAAGTGGCATACCCGCTAATGTGCTGCAAATGTTGGTAATCGCTTGGGCTTCTGTCTCGCCTACATGAAAGTCACTCCGAATGCGTCGTGCCGTATCGATAAACAATTTCACAGCTGGAAAGTTAAGTGCGTCCCGCGATTTAGCATCTGGATATTTGAGACCAAACAAGGGCAATGACCATTCTTGCGAAAGGTTGAGCCTTTCCCGACTTGTGACCAATAGTTTGACTTGAGGCGCATGTTGTATTAGAAGGCTCAGAAATTTACTGGAGGCTAATACATTTTCAAAACTGTCTAAGATAATCAGCAGTTTTTTATCGACTAAGAAGTCTAAGATTTGGTTTTCAATCGTTTCGTATCCATTGAGTCGCAGTCCAAAAGTCTCTGCCCATAATGAAAGCATGTAGTCACTGATATTCAACGAAACAAATGAAATGAGTCGAACGCCGTCTTTAAATGAACCTCGCTGTTGCTGACCAATTTGCAGAGCCAACTGTGTTTTACCAACTCCGCCCAGTCCGATGATCGAAAGCAGGCGACAATCTACTTGGTTTAATAACTCGTTGGCACGTTGGAATTCATCCTCACGCCCAATTAGCTTTAGGGATGACATGGGTAAAGTTGCATGTGACGTATCAGAGGGTTGCGACGGTGAGTTGATTCGTCGCTTTACACGTTGTGCTAATGATTTCAAACGCTGTTGTTCTTCTACAGGCACTTGGTATATCTCAAACAGACTCTCTATGAGCCTCACCGGGGGTGGATACTCATTTGCCTCTAGTTTTCGTACAGTCACCTCGGCATATCCTAATTCCCCACCCAGTTCCGCCTGCGTCCAACCCCGTTGTTTGCGTCGTGACTTGACCCAACTGCCAAATGATTGACTATTAAACGTCATTATAGTGCCTCGGAATCAGTCTTAGTTCTCAAACTCTATCGGTCTGAACTTGGTGTGAATGCAGGTTAATTCTATTGTTAAGAGTGTTTTATGAACCTGCACCTATATTCCCCGCCTTTTCCCATACTGCTCTAGCATCATATGAATTCGAACTTTTATGTTCTGATATTATAAGCAGACAGCGTCTTTGGAAGCCATTCCTTTGTATCGCCACAGTGAGGTAAATCTAGAATCACATTCCCGCCAATTGATCTGCAATGAGCGTGTTAAGTGCTTTGATGTCGGTTTGGAACGTCAGATTGTTTGAGAATGTTAAAGGCGATTCTGCGTGTCGGGTCAGGATTTCTTGGCGGTAACTTTGAGCACGGTTACGATAGGGCAGGGTACACGCTGGATGATGCAAGACGAAATCGAGTATTTCAAGCGAACGCTGTATTTCTTCACATTCATAAAAGAGCATGGCGACCTCAATAAGATTATCCACCATTAGCCAGGTTTGCCTTGAATCGCCAAGGATTTGGAGGGCTTCAAGGTGATGATTGGCTGATTCTTGGAGATAACCACGGCAGCGTGCAATACGACCCAAATTGACATGCGACATGATAATGCCCCATGTATCATACACTTCTTGGTAGGTGCTAAGACATTTAGAGAAGAGTTGGTAGGCTCCATTTAAATCACGTTTCGATTCCAAGATAGATCCCTTTTCGGTGAGGATATAAGCTAACCCCCAACTATTGAGGATGATTTTGTTGATCCTAAGTGCTTCGTCCAGATGGATTGTGGCAATCTCAAAGTTCCCAGCTTGCTCCTGAATGCGGCCAATCAATATGTGTGCTTGTAGCAGATACCAATTGAATCCCGCTTCATTCACTGCGGCAAGAATATGATCAGACAATAATAGTGCTCTTTGTATGTCTCCCTGTGCGACCGCCAGAAATCCCTCTGTTTCATAAATGTAAAATCGCAAAAGCGGGTTTTTCATTTGTTCAGTATTGAGGGCAATGAGCGTACCTAGTTCAGCCATGTGTTGCACCGCTTTCTGTAAATCGCCTAATCGCCAGTTCAAGAAGGTTTGGACACTCTTAGAGAATATTAAAGGTTCTAGCGATTCTGACTTTGATTGGTATTCAGAAAATGCTTGAACAGCGCGTCCAAACATGGACTCACCTTCCTCAAAGCTATTCGTCAGGTCGTAATACCAGAATAGCGGTTCCCAGAATTGGTTGAAGAATTCGACAAATTGCTTGCTGCAAAGCCATAACCATGCCTGCCGGATATTCTCAATCTCCGTAGCGATCCCTCTTATAGAAGAGACAGTCAAGTTATTCTGCAATTGAGGGTTCAAATATCCGACATATTTGCCAAAATAGGCGCAGTGCTTGACGCTGTATCGTTGGCGATCTTCATCTGATAGTGTGCTGTTAATAAATTGGTAGAGCATATCATGGATTTGATATCGACCAGTGGTATCCCGCAGCAATAAGAATTTATCTTGCAGGTTCGCCAGTGTTTTCGGTGAGGCATTAGTCACGGAAGTTGCAGCTTCTAGCGTGAATCCACCTTTGAACAAAGAACAGATTTGTAAAATTACTTGCTGGTTTGGTGTCAGTTGTTGCCATGATGCTTCGAAGATCGTTCGCATCGTTCTATGGCGATCTGGAATATCATAATGTCTATGTTCCAGCATAGCTACTTGGTGACGTACAAGATCTGCCAGCTCCCGGCAGGATAGTATTCCAACCCAACTTGCTGCCATTTCAATACCGAGTGGTACGCCTCCCAAAGCGCCGCAAATCTCAATAATGGCCTGAGTTTCTTGCTCATTGACATGAAAATCACTCTGAATGTGTCGTGCTGTGTCGATAAACAATTTGATAGCTGGAAAGTTAAGTGTGTCCTGGGACTTAATTTCGGGATATTTTAGACCGAACAGAGGTAATGACCATTCTTGCGAAAGATTGAGTCGTTCCCGACTAGTGACCAAGAGTTTGACTTCAGGCGCCTGTTGTATGAGGATGCTCAGAAAAGTATTGGGCAATAATACATTTTCGAAGCTGTCTAAAATGAGCAGGAGATTTTTATGAGCCAAGAACTTTAGGATTTGGTTTTCAATTGTTTCGTATCCGTTGAGTCGCAGTCCAAAAGTTTCTGCCCATAAAGAAAGCATAAAGTCGTTTGAGTTCAACGAGACAAATGAAATGAGCTGAACACCATCTCTAAATAGACTCTGCTGCTGCTGACCAATTTTTAGAGCGAGTCGTGTTTTACCAATTCCTCCCAGACCAATGATCGAAAGCAGTCGACAATCCGGTTGGCTCAACAACTCATTAGCACGCTTGAATTCATCATCACGGCCAATGAGCTTAAGAGGTGACATAGGTAAAGTTGTATGGGAAATAACGGAGACTTGTGATGGTTTGTTGGCATGACGTTTTATGACTTGTGCTAATGTCTTTAACCGCCGTTGGTCTTGTTCAGCCACTTGGAATATCGCAAACAAGGATTCAATAAGCCGCACAGGCGGTGGGTACTCATTGGCTTCCAGTTTTCGTACAGTAATTTCTGCATACCCAATTTGTTCACCTAGCTCTACCTGAGTCCAACCCCTTTCTTTGCGCTGTGATTTAATCCAATTTCCAAAAGATTGACTCTTGAGTGTCATCTTAGTGCCTCAATATCGGTTTTGTATCGCTCTTATATCTCAATCGTTATCGCTTTTTCCTCGGCATGAAAGTGTGTTAGTTCTATAGTTATCGATGATAGAGATATGGGCGATTGTAACGCATATTTTTAAACTGCATAAAGGGATAAAGGTGGATTTGTAGTTTGTGATTAGGTGGGGAAAAGATAGGGATTTCAAGTTAGATGCGTTTTGAATATTGGCAAAAATCTTGGAACACGGGAATAAGTAGTGGCGTGAAGAGACCAGTCCGTAAATTTATGCTGACGCTTGTCTTTCACTTGGATGTTAAAGGAGTATTTGAAACGTATGCCTATCGCTCGCACCAATGACGGTATCGCATTGTCCTATAAAACGAATGGTTCTGGACGCTGCCATTTGCTTTTTATGCACGATTGGGGTGGGTCAGGTGCTTATTTTGATGAATTGTTGAAGTATTTGGATTTTACAGGTCTACGTACCATCACCTACGATCTTCGTGGTCACGGGAACTCGGATAAACCATCATCAGGTTATACCTTGCAGCGTTTCGCTCAGGATGTATTCAATGTAGCAGATCACGCCGGGGCAACCAAATTCACTCTGATTGGTTTTGGAATGAGCGCCAAATTTGCTCAGTATGCAGCAACACTCAATCGGGAACGCATAAATGGTCTCATCTTGATTGCGGGTTGCCCCGCTTCGCCTGTGAGCTTATCTATAGATATGTATCAGGATTGGATCAACAGCGCTGGCAATCGAGAAAGATTATTAGATGTGAAACGCATGTTGACCACGCGACCACTTAAACCAGAAGGGATTGATCGTTGGGTTGATGATGCCATCAAGATTTCAAAACAAGTTTTGGGTGACACATTGAAAATGATGATCGAAACCTCTTTTGCTGATCGACTGGAATTGATTAACTGTCCGGTGATAGTCATTGGTGGTCTTCATGACCCTATATTCACACCCGATATCTTGCGAAATCAGGTGGCTGCACCGCTCGGAAATGTGCGCCTAGCCATACTCAATTGTAATCATGAGATACCAAGCGAACAGCCGCGAGAATTAGCGGGACTAATTGAGGCTTTTCTGGCTGGTATGAAGGCAGTAACGGTAGTTCGCCAGTCGCAGGATAAATAAAGATTGACTCAGTGAAATTCTCCAGAGTTGTTTAAAAAGAAAGGTAATCTGATGTCCAAAAAGTTGATTTTAGCTGTTCTTTCTTTGGTTCTTTCCATGATGGTTGGGTCACCATTTGGTGTACTGATGAGTACTGCCAAAGAAGCAGGTTTGCCGGTGCCAACCGGACCGTACAAGGTGGGCGTAGAGTGGCTGCACTGGATAGATGTTTCTCGGGATGAGATTTTTGATAAAGCACCACATGGTAAGCGTGAAATGATGCTTGAGATACTTTATCCAGCAAATCCTGCTGAGGGCGCAAAACTGGCTCCATATATGGTTAATCAAAAAGTTGTTCTGCCTGCTTTCACTGAGCTTGCGAGTGAAAACGGAATCGCCTATGCACCGAAGACTGATGATGTCGTTAATTTGCAGACACACTCTTATTTGGATGCGCCGCTTTCCACAGATCACCCAAACTATCCCGTGTTGATTTTCTCACATGGGGCGGGCGGTGAAGTCACCATGTATACAGCTCAACTCGAAGAGTTAGCGAGCCACGGCTACATCGTAGTTGCCATCAATCATGCCTATGGAGCGGCAGCAACCGTATTTCCTGATGGTCGCACAGTCCAATTTGACCTGAGTAAAGGCTTAGATGGTTCTGCCCCCATTTGGTCTCAAGATCAAATATTTGTCATCAATCAATTAGAGAAGCTGAATCAAAGCGATCCAAATAAGTTGTTTACGGGCCGTTTGGACTTAAGTAATTTAGGTGTCTTCGGACATTCGTTAGGGGGTTCAGCGGCGACCATGACCTGTTATCTAGACAAACGCTGCAAGGCCGGTGTTAATGAGGATGGGCCGGTATTTGGCGATGTTATTGCCAAAGGTTTACGGCAGCCCTTCATGTATATGATTACCGATCATCGATTTTTCTATGATCCTAGTAGCTACAAAAATGCTTACGGACCATTTTATGAAGTAGCTCTCAAGGGATTCGAGCATTTTGATTTTGGTGATTGGCCATTCTGGAGCAACGTCAGCTCACTCCATGATACCTTCTGGCTCGGTAGCGTAGATAGTGCACGCTCAGAGACCATTACCCGAACATATCTTCTTGCATTCTTCGACAAGTACCTCAAAGGCCTTGATTCATCGCTTTTGGACGATCTTTCCCCGGATTTTCCTGAAGTGACTATGGAAACTCGTAATCTGAAATTGCCGTAACTAGGACGCTCGAATGGACTTAATGCTCGATCGTGGGTCGGAAATATGTAGTTTCACAATCGCGCTATCGACTATTAACATGACTTTGAGTATCGCATCAAACCTTTACAACAATTCAACACAATAGGTAAGCAAATGTCTATGGCTATACAGCATTTCATTCAACAATTTGATGATATGGTGAACAAATTGGATTGTCATGTTGGGGAAGAAATTTTTGTACCGCAGTTTATCGCGCATGTTCCTTTTATGCCTCGATTAAATCGATCCAGTTATCGCGCATATATGCAAGGCTTTCGCATAACTTTTCCCGACTTTTGTCAGGAAATTAATGACAGTTTTGTGGCCAATAGTCGTCTGGTTTTGCGTGTATCTTATCGAGGCACTCATAAACGAGATTTTCTGGGTATCCCTGCAACTTATCGAGAAATAACCATGTCCGGTATTAGCATTTTTCAGATCGAAAATGATCTCGTGGTCGAAAATTGGACTGAGCTGGATATTTTCGGCGTTATTCAGCAGATGAGTGTAGTAAATCTTATGAGTAGTTTGTCCTAATATAGCATCTTTTAACAAATGTAGAAGGAAATAAAGTTCATTTTATCTCCTTCTACAAACTAAAGTGATTACTTTCCATTCTGACCTAGTGTAGAACCGTGCGAAATCTCAACTTATGAATATTTAGATGAAATTTAGCGAATTGCCTTACGATTAGTTCCAAAAATTAAAATATTTTCTTTCAAATACAGTACAATATAATTGTTCGAACGGGTAGCCGCACGTATCCTAGATATTTCAACCTCAACTTCGCTTTTAATCGAGCGAAATATATAGCTCAACCTCGTCCGATTGATCCTATAAAGATTGCGCTCCAAGCAAAAGTTATTGAGCTTCGGTCTTATGGATGGAGCTTTACAGTCATTGCAAGGCACTTGGGAATAAGCGTAGGAACTGTCTGGAATCTGACCAACCGTAAAAGCTAATGATTGGTACTTGATACTAGATGGTATTGAGCTATAAAACCATTTGGAGTTCTTTAGATTGGCGCATTGTGTGACTCTAACGCTATGAGGTATTACAGTATTCACCCATCGCGAAATCACACATCCAACCTTGAAAAATGATAGAATAGGGCTAGATCAATAATGGAGTATGACCATGCTAAACATGCCGGTACGTTCAGTTTTTAGTGAAATCACTGATTTTCTGGCGACAAACCCCACGCCGCAGGAAATCATTGCCTATCAACTGTCGGAAGATCTGCAAGCACGGGCGCATGAACTCTTGGAACGCAATGGCGAAGACCAACTAACGTCTGAAGAGCGCGATGAGATGTTCGATTTTCTCCGCGTTGATGAAATGATGTCGCTCCTTAAAGTCAAGATGAAGCTCAAGCTCAGGAACGCCTCAGCATGACCCTACGGAAAGCAGTGCGGCAGCTTGTCCGGAATCGTGCAGGGAATTGTTGTGAATATTGTCGCCTGCCCGCCGCTGCTGGTGCCGTTCCTTTTCATGTCGATCATATTAACCCTGTAAAACATGGGGGTTCGGATGATACTGATAACCTGTGTCTAGCCTGTTACAAATGTAACGCGCATAAAGGACATGACCTTGTCGGTTTTGACCCCCAAACTGGGGAATTGACCCGCCTTTATCACCTCCGTGAACAGCGCTGGGAGGAACACTTTACCATTCAAGCCGATATGCGGATTCAAGGTCTTACCGCACAGGGACGCACCATGGTACGGGTCGCAAATGAATGATGAAGACCGCCTTGAGAACCGTCAGCTATTAGCCGAAATCGGTGAATATCCCTGTCTCTAATGCCTGTTCACGCCACGCACTTTATATAGAAATGTTCTGGTAGGTTGCATGTGGTCGCATTACTACTCAATTCGGCCATAGCGCTTAGTATTGCTTTCACTCCAGAAGTGCTTCCAAATTGTTTGTCAGTGCCTCATGAGTGCGTTCAATATGCAGGCTTTGTATCGCCTGCAAAAACCGTAACACACTAAATTGCTCAACAACAGTGCGACGACGAAGCTCGACTGGAAGGAAGTGGTGATAAGCACCTAATGACAGCATTGTTTCATAACGATGATAATTTTCACGCAAATAACGCTCAACTTGCTGTTCATTCCAAATTGGGAAAGTGCGTGGTTCATCACGCAGAAGCAGACATAAACCGGATTGTTTAGTTTCCTCGACCGCTAAAGTATAGCCTGTAAGATCAAGAAGTGCATGTCCATAAATATCTCCAAGCCAGTGAAAACACAACCAACCGTCAGCATGAGGAATAACAGGGATTGTACCAACCTTGAGTCCCGCCTGCACAGAAAGCTGCTGAGCAAGCTCATAACTTAAAGGCTGCCTTCCAGAAACATAATGTATTTTTTCTGCGGCATTTGCACCGCGATAAGATGATACCCACAGCGCCTCGCCATCGTACCATGTCACATTCAACGGGCGACCTTCTAGGGTTAATACATCCTGCTGAAACCATTGGCGATCTACATTTGCCACAACGCGTTGGGTATTCTGATCGCGAATTTTCAACTGTCCAGTGCTGGTTTGGATGTTACTGTAGATACTCAGTGGGGTATGCTCGGAAGTTTGCATGTCGATCAGCCGGTTCAAGCGTTCATCAGCGCGCCATTCATTCATGCGACTACTCTTCAAATACTGCTTAGCTTGAAGTTCGCCTAAGATAGCTCGTATATCATCAGGGGAAATGAAATCTTTGAACAAATCACACAGAGGATTAAAGCGTAGTGCAGCAGTGGGACTTTGCTTGAGGATGCTAAAAATCTGCTGAATAACGACGGAGGGACGAAAAGACGACGACGGAGTACGCATTACGGTATTAGGTAGTGCTTCAAACATCGCCCGTTCAAGGGGTGAGCGATAAAAACAGGCGGCCTGTGCTTTTGGTTGGCGACGATTTGTGCGTCCTACACGCTGTACAAAACTTTCGGCACTACCCGGCGCGCCGATAAGCAAGGCGACATCAATATTGCTGATGTCGATGCCCAATTCCAATGTGCTGCTTGCGAAACAGATTGCTGTTTCCGCTTGGGCGAACTGCTGCTCAATTTCGTGTCGCCGTTCTCGTTCAAGATTAGAGTAGTGGACAAATACCGATTCGCCAAAGGGAGAATAACCTGCGCGAACGGCCGTTGCGTAGGCTTCCACCTCGGCACGAGTGTTGCAAAAGGCCAAGGCTTTACGCCAACCTCGCTGCCGAAAAGTACTTAGATAAGCCAACAATGCCGTTGGTGATTCTGCCTCAAGTGCAATACTTTCTAACGCTGTAGCTCGGTTGCCTGAGATATGTACCACATACGGATCTGGAAAATAATGTGCTGCGACAATCTCTGGTTGGGCGAGAGTCGCAGAAAGAGCTACATATTGTACTGCCGCATTTGGGGTATCACCAACTTTAAAGGCGTGAGTTCGTATCTGTCGCAGGCGTTGAAGAAGTGCTCGAAGCTGATCCCCACGCACACTCCCTTCAAAAATATGAAGTTCATCTATGATGACGGCTCGAACTCCACACAACACTTTAGCGTGAGCGCACAATAGCGCATCAAGAGACTCCGGTGTCGTCAAAAGTACATCGGATGGATGTTGCGGGTTAAAATTATTGAAATCGTGGGTTCTTACAGTTAGAGAAATATGCAAAGTATCAAAGGGGGCAGCGAGTCTTGCCCACAGATCATTAATTAAAGCACGTGTCGGCAATAGGTAAAGGATAGTCAGTTCGGAAGTAGAGCGAGATGCCGGTAGATAATTCTCGATGAGTGGCGCGATTGTCGCTTCGGTTTTACCACTGGCTGTAGGCGCACAGAGTAAAACATTTTTACCCTCTAAAACAGACGGGATTGCAGCAATCTGCACAGCAGTAAAATTGCCATGTCGCCCAAAGAACGCACCCCATATGCGGGGCAGACTATTCTTTAGTGCATGGGCGTTCACACCTTCAAACCACGCTTCAGATCCTCAAGCAATTCATCAGGTGAATAATCGGCATGCAGGTAGAGTAAATCGCACACTGTTACCGCACCTCGTATCAATTCTCGCAAATTGATGCGGTGCTTGTTCAAAGCACTATAAAGCAGGGCTGACGCATTCACAACAATTGATTCGTAACGTTCTTGTGCAGCCTTGTAGTTGTAGGCTAACAAATGATAACGCAGCAAATTCTTAAAGAATTCACGTATATCTTTTTCGATAAAACGATCATCTAAACGGACAATATGCGCCGGAGCAAGCCACTTTCCTACTGGCATTCGGTCATCGCTCTCCGTAAGCGCAAACAGGAACAACAAACGAGGCTCAGAGATATAGGTTAGCGGATATTCAACCCGCACATTATCAGGAATATCGCGGGCATCAATACGCCCATAACTCAACCCTAAAGCGCTGATAATCATCGCTTTAAAAAATGAATCGGCCTTTTCGCGTTGGTTTGTACGAAGTAGTGAATAATGCTCCGACTCATCAATCAAAATAGCCAAACCAGTATAACCAACTAAGGTTGCTAATACGCTAATGCCGGATAGCAAATAACTATATTGCCGTGCCGTTTCGCCGGTTGTATATAAACGTGGCGGCTTCTTAAAGCAGGTTTTCATCTCAGTTTGGGGTTTCGCTTGACCACTGAGCCACTGCACAATTTCATCAAAGGCAATCTGGCTCGGACAATCTTGCAGTGCCAGCAATGCGGAAGCCAATGGACAATCTTTTGGCTCACGCGGGCATAACCCAACGAATTGGCTAATCACCGTCGGATTTTCCAAAGCCTTTTTCAGGAGTGGAGATAATCCATGCTCAGCCGTATCGGGATAGCGTAATGATGTAACCAGTACCTCATAGATTTTATGGGCTTTGCTCGGAGGCACTTCTACAAGGTCAAGGCTGGCACTGGCGATAATAAAGTTATCACGCAACCCACGTAAAGCTGCCAATTCAATAAAATGACTCTTCCCAAATCCATAATCACCAATAACAGCAAGTACATCCCCGCTGCGTTCGCTACTACGCTCAAAGGCTCTATTCAGTGTAACTCGTTCGGCCTCTAGTCCAATGGTCAACGTTTCGGCGTCCTGCACCGGAACAATGCCGACGCGCAACGCTTCTAATGTCTGACGTGCCCGAAACTGATCCGTTCCCAATGATGCAGTTCGTTGGGGAGTAGGCAATACAATACGTTCACCTTGTATGGCAGCCAACGACTCTTGAGTGAATTCTTTCGCAGGTAAACGAAAACGCCGCCCCGACTCAAATTGCACTTCCCATTCGAAGCCGCTCATGTAAGTCTTAAGCAGTTTTCCACCGCCAAATTGCGGATGATAGACTGTTTGTGATTCCACCAAATACCCCTAATACGGACTCTGTTCTTCGTCTGCCAGCAGATTAAGTGCTTCGCTTTGCCCTTTAATGACACCAGAAGCATATTCTGGCGGGACAACTGTTTCGCCATTTTCTTTCTGGCGAAACCACTCGGTCACTAATGCTTTTACGAACAACCGACGATGACTGATCGCCAAATAAGAATTACGCGCTGCTTCGGAGAACACCTGAATATTCGCTAATTGTGTATCCCGATCCAGCTTTACATCATATGCAATTTCAAAAATAGGCAGAAGCCGATAACCAATCTGTTCCAGCAATTCTTCATCTGGAACATCAAGATGTTCGAGATTAATCTGCGGACTGAAGGGATTTGCGCGTGAGAAGTAGTTTGCCGCTTGAATACGCTGCTGTAATGCCGGATATTTCGGGACGATGGTATGTAGAAAATCAGGTGGAACTGCGTACATGAAAAGCGCACCGGGCAAATCTTCACGACAGCGATCAATAACCTCACGCAAGTTATCGGTAGCGACCTTTTCAGCCTTGCCACCGATACTCAACATCCGATCACCTTCATCAAACAATAACACCAATCCTGTATAGCCCAGCGCTCGTACGGTTTGACATAAGGAACGCAGCATTTTAAAGGCGTTATTCTTATTGATCTTTTCCGTGACCCCAATCATGCGTAAGTCTCGCATATCTTCGGGACTTACTTCCTCACCATGCAACCAGCGTTCCAATGACTCTACACGTCGTTCCTGTCCTCGCAGTAAGGCATTAAAGAAACCTTGTACAGCTTTATGAAAACTCAAGCTATCGACATTACTGGTTGCGAGAGTATGCAGGAAAGCCCGCACTTCAGGTATATTCTCTACACCTTCATCTTGCAAATCCAAGCCATGCGGGTTGACCAAACGTCGCAGTGTTCCTTCCAAGAAACGACTCAGTCCATGTTCGTCTTCATTCAAGCTGCCGAGTTCGTGCCACATCAGTGATGAAGCAACCGCCGCGTAAACACGTCGTTGGTCATCATATGGGCTTTCTTTAGGACTAAGCTCCACTTTGCTCACGGCAAAATTTCGCTGCCACGCCCGATCCCGTATGCAATACAAGAAGTGCGATTTACCACTGCCGTAATCACCCACGACCAACTTAAATACAGCACCACCATCAGCAAGGTATGAACCGAGGTAATGAGTGTCGATGGCATTCAGTAGCGATTCATTGCCTGCATTGTAATAACTCACACCTTTGGAGACTGGTGTACCTGACTGTCCTAATGTTTCAATAATTTGCCGAGCGAGACGTGGTTCCGGCAGCATAAGCTATTCCTTCTCCCATTCCACATCAGCGATATAACGACCGTCGTAAGGGCTGTCGCCTTCGACAACCCACATACTTTTCGTAGGATTGTCCGTCTGTGATTTCATAGCGCTATGCGCTTTGACGACCAGCCCATTATGTGCAAGCCGTTGGCGATCCACAAAATCATAAAAATCATAAATGAATTCGGCTCTGCTGTAGTCTTTGAATGTGCGTTTACTGGGTTCGCTGAAAAAATTACGACCTTGACTGAGCACTACAAATTCAACGTAACAATCCACGATATTAATCCGTGAATTATCTCCGCCTTGCTTATGTTGAAGGTTTTGATACGCTTCGTAAAATCGGTCAATCCAAGATTTACCCTCTTGGCTACGTCCAACAATCAGTTTCGAGGCAGTCTGATAGGCTTTCAAAGCTGCATCTACAGTAATAGGCACACGAGGTATAACCAGATCTTTACCATAGCGCAGTGCTATGAAACGCTTTGAGAAGTTCGCTTCCAGTTCAAAGCGTCCTATTACAAACTTCGAGCCGCTCCTCGTCATAATGACACCTTCTTGCGCCAAGGCATCACGTAATTTCTGACCGAATTCATCACTTAGTGCAAGCTGAGCCAGTTCAAGCTCAGTAGATAACTCTGGCAGCAAATCACCAAGATTTTGCTGATTAGATGCCCGCAGGAGCGAGACTCCTTTATCAAGTTTTATCACATCAACAGGTTCACCCCGCAATGCGACAGAAGCATCTTTCAATGCCCCAATAACAGTCGTCACTGTCTTTAATTCCCGACGTAAATCGGGGACTAGAGGATCAATAACCTCTTCTTTTAGGCGTGATTGAGCAAATGCATCCTGTGCAGCACTGATGTCAACGGCGGCGTTGTAGTCCTTAAGTGCCTTAAGCGTTTTGTTCTGCGCATCAGTATTTGCTTTGAAAGCAGCTTGCAGTGCTGTGATGGCTTTTTGCTGTTGGACATATGAGTCTCGAAGTTCATCAAGCTGTGTAATTAAAGTTTCATTGGGCATAATGAGCATTCATATAATGTGGTAGGTAAGAGATCACATTGTATCAAGCACTGTTGGAAATTTCTACAATTGATGATTCGGGAATTAAAGTCTAGCAGTGAAAGAAAAACGGGAACAAACAAGTAAGTTGTTCCCGTTTTTATCTTTAATCTCTTACCCAATCGACAGATTGCAGTGCAGGGGTA
>JACDGI010000060.1:635-4004 GCA_013821665.1 Anaerolineae bacterium | reverse complement strand
ACCTTCCACAGAAGCCTTAAGCTGTTGCTTACCACAAAGACCGAAGAGAAAGCCATCACCGCGGCAGCCAGTATCGGTACAAGCGCTCCCGTTATCGCCACCTGAGATGATAAACTCAAGAGAATTGGAATGGTGGTATTACATCATAAATGAATGGAGTATTTTATTGTGCTTTAAAATACAATACAATATAATTGTTGCGAACGGGTCGCCGTACCTATCCTAGATATTTCAAACTTGAATTTACCTTCAACAGAGCAAAATATCACGTACGACCTCGGTATATCGATCCTGCAAAAGTAGAACTGCAAGCACAGGTCATTGAACTGCGCTCAAAAGGGTGGAGCTTTCCAGCTATCGCCAACCATCTGAATATAAGTGTTGGAACAGCATGGAATATTACCTATACGAATAAATCTGAGCATATTGAAGCGATGGATGATTTTCAATAAGTTAAACTATTTCACAGGTTTATAAATTTATTAAGGGTTAAAAAGAAAGTAATATGACAAAAATTTGAACACATAGCATGATTTCATATACTATTATTTTGCTACTAAGTAAGGTTAATTTGTGTGTTCCTTGGTATTGTTACTAAATAACTCTTAGTATGACCATGTTTGGTCTAGGCAGTCAATCCCATAAAATATCGAATCAGGTGAGATACCTTGTGAACTTCTAATCCCGCTGACTTCGTGACGAGCAGGGGTTCATTAATTACATCAACTAGCACCGTTTCATCCTCGGAAACGATAGCGATGACTGGTGTGTTTTGACCTTGCTGGCATGTCCGAATAGCGTTCACCAATTGTGTACCATCCCATCCGGCTAGCCGGACATCGACCAGCACCAAATCCGGTTGGACGCTTTGCAGCAGTGCCAAACCATCATGCCCATTGTAAGCGCCAATCACTTGACAGCGATAGCGCGGCGTATCCAACATTCGGCTGAGCAGGCGCACAAAATCCTGATCGTCATCAATCACCAGAATGCGCCGTGGTTGTTCGGCAAATTCATTGAGTGTCTCGTGCATTTTCTGGATCGAGAAGGGCTTGGTCAAATAACCGTTGACATTCAACGGTTGGCTCGATGGGCTGTGGTCGGGCAAATGAAAGGCGATAAACGGAATTTGGGGCATATCCCACGCTTCCGCCAAGGCCTGTAGATGGTTCGAGTCAACTGCTTCGAAAGCGGTATCCACGACCACACATTGTGGTAACAAGCGCTGAGCCATATTTTGTGCCTGTTGTAGGGTCGAGGCGACAACCGTGCGGCAGTCTTGCGTGTGCCGCACAAGTCCTTCAATTGCGGTTGGATTGCGGGTGACAGCCAATAAAATGCTGTGGTTCATGGGTGTTTGTATTGGCTGGTCATTGAACATCTTCCAGTTATATTTGCCGGAAACCGATGTAGGCTGCTGTTCAGTGATGGGCAAAGTAAACGTAAATGTGCTGCCGATGCCCGGTTCACTCTCAACTGAGATGCGGCCTTGATGCAGCTCCACAAAACGCCGACTGATGGCTAAGCCTAATCCCGCGCCGCCGTGCTGCCGCCGTGTCGTTCCATCTAACTGCTGGAAATCCTTGAACAAGCGCGGCATATCCTCTTCCGCAATACCAATGCCCGTATCCGTTACCGCGAAGACAATTTCTTTCTCCTCGCGCCTTACACTGATAATGACGCTGCCCACATCGGTGAATCGTACGGCGTTACTTAACAAGTTGAATAACACTTGTCGTATACGTGTCGCATCAACCCATATCTTTGGTAAATCGGGCTGAATTTCGAGCTGCAAATCGAGTCCTCGCCGCTCGACCAAGCCGCGTGCTGTTGTGACGGCTTCATTGACCAGTGATGCCGGATCGCTAAGTTCGGGGATAATGGTCATCTGGGCGGCTTCAATGCGGGCTAAATCCAGCACATCGTTGACCAAGTTTTGTAAGTGTTGGGCGTTACGGTGAACGATGCTCAAGTCACGAACATAGGGCATGGGTAGCGGTGCGCCATAATAATCCGGCGACTGCACCATGAGTTCGGTGAAAGCCACGATGAGGTTGAGCGGCGTGCGTAGTTCGTGGCTGATGGTTTGGGCGAACTGCTGTTTGATGCGGTGGGCTTCCCGTGCCTGATTACGTTCTAAGGTGAGGGCATAATTCAGGCGTTCCATGCGGAAGGTGGCATCATCCAATGCTTTAAATAAACGTCGCAGTTCGGCTTCGCGTGTACGGGCGAGCTGTTCATTTTTGTAGGCATCTTCATAAGCATCCGAGAACCAGATGAGGGTGGTGTGTAAATTGTGGGCGGATAACCACAGGGCGAAGGCCACCATCAAAATGATGCTAATCGGGAGGAAGATGTCGCCAAACATGACGGATTCACGACCTGCCAGATTAACCACCGTCATGATGCCACTGGCGAAAAGGGCGATAAAGGCTGCGCTGCGAACACTGAGTAAAACACTGGCAAAGATCACCGGCAGTAGAAATAGGTAAATAATCGAGGGGACATGGAAGGTTAGTGTGGCACAGGTGGTGGCTGCCAGAATACACAGCACCAACAAATGGCTGACGAAGTGCAAATACATTATGCGATATTGGTAGCTGCTGATGCCACAGACGATCAGCAATGCTGCACCTAACCACGAAGCCAAGGGTGCATGAGCGCCGGTTACCGGCCAGATGTCAAACCACAACCAGACATAGCCGATGAGGATGGCAAGGACTGCGATGGCGGTTAGGGATTCTTGTTGGAGGGACGCGAGATTATTTTTAAGGATGCGTCCGTTTTGGTTAAAGGTCATTTTGAAAATAAGTTTCCTAACTACATTTGTATTTATTTTAGCGGAAATACAACCCATTGGTGGACGAATAAGAAAGCATTTGAAAATTTGAAGCGTTGTCTAAAAAAAACCTGTTCATTGAGGGACAGTGGTTTTTTTTATTGGGTTTTGACCTGTTAAACAGGCCATAACAGGTAACAATTGCGGAGACTATTACAGTGATTTGCCTGCTTTGCAGGTGAAGCAGGTAAAAAAGGGCTGTTTTGAGGCCATTTATGAAGATAACGTTTGGAAGATGAAACCATATTCGAACGATCTAAATCGTCAAAGTGTGATAGAATTTTTGTTCTTGAAATAATCACAGAATGTCGTCTATAAAAGAGAGGGCATTACAGGACAAGTTTCAAGATATGATTGCAACGCACTATAGAGCTGCATTAAGTGGTGGAGGCTGAAACCCTTTCCCCTAAATTCCCACATCGGCTAGCTTCGCAGGCTCATTCGCTTATAGCCCGCAACTACAGGAAGCTTCGCACAGCGATGGAGGGAACCAAACCAATTCGGGAGTCCGTTTTCCCGCCAGTTTCGGT
>JACDGI010000060.1:0-625 GCA_013821665.1 Anaerolineae bacterium | reverse complement strand
TCACTAAGTATTTTGTCTGGTAAGAAGCCATTTGAGAAGTCAGAGGAAGTATTTGTGTTGAACTAAGTGCTTCATCCGGTAAGTCTTTAAAAAAGGGAGCACACGTAGGTGCTCCCCTACAGTCGGCAATATTTATTAGCGGAATTTACCGGACAAAGCACTAAGTTGGGAAGAGCAAGTCTACGTCTACAATGGAGTATAGTCCTATGAGCACCTATACCACAGACCCACGCGTCGATCAGTACATCAATACTCTGCCCCAGTGGCAGCAGCATATTTGCCGTCACGTGCGGGATCTGGTACACGCCGCTGATCCGGACGTTATTGAGACAGTCAAGTTCACTAATCGACCGTACTTTACGCTAAACGGTAATGTTTGTGCGCTGCTTGCAGCCAAAGATCACATAAATGTATTTATCTATGATCCTATCGCACCTGACCCGGAAGGCATTATTAATCAGGGTCATGGTAATAAGACAGCGCGAGCCATCCAGATTCGCCAAGATGAAGTTGTCAATGAGCCTGCGCTGTTGAACCTTTTCAAAGCGGTTATAGCGAATAATCACGTTGGCGGGTGGCGCAAACTAAAAACGAGCAAGTAGCCAGATGTTCTTCTGTGCTTCCC
>JACDGI010000730.1 GCA_013821665.1 Anaerolineae bacterium | reverse complement strand
GTACAGCATGGTTCGACACCAACGGTAACGTGGTCATCGGCGGACACTCCACCTACCCCAACGGCAAACCGGGTATCTTCGCAGGTTTATATCAATTGAATATCGGCGATCCAGTTATCGTCAATGTAGACGGCGGTGAACGCCATTATGTGGTGACGGATAAGCTAACCGTCCATTATGATGATCTCACTGTCGCCTACCCCAGCAGTGATAGCAAACTGACACTCATCACCTGCGACATCCCATCCTTTGATGCCAAAACGCAGTTTTACAGCGAGCGCTTGGTGGTCATCGCGAGGCCGGGATAAACTGTTTCACAATCGATTAACGACTGCCAGCATCATGTGGCTGGACATACGAAGCATGGACATAAATCTTGCTCCCATCATGAGAGATTACCTGATACCAGATGCGTGTTTTCTTGGTTTTATAAGTTGTCCCGATCACCGAGCCTGTCACCACGAGGATGTTGCCCTTTTTATAGGTACTAATCTCTTTGCAGTGCGAGTCTGGGCAGCCCAGCGCACCTACCGATCCAGTCACCTCATACAACGCGCCGTTGATCGGTGTAATTTCCAACCCCGGTAAATCAGTTGGTGACACACGCGTAGGCGATAAAGTGGAATCGGACATCAGTGTTGGCAGAGCAGTCAGGCCGGAGGGTAACGTCACAGCGGGCAACTGTATATCAGAAACAGCGGTGATGGTCACAAATACACTCCCACTTGTTGAGGGAACAGGCGCGTTCGCCCGTTGATAATTCCACACCGCCGCGATAAATGCGATGATAATGGCTATAGTAGCCACAGTGGGCGATCTAGTCCCTTTCTTCGGACGCTTCGTCATAACTGGTAAACCTATGTGAACTAAGAAAATCCATATGCTTGCTGCATTATTTTAACAGCATACCATTTCAAAACCATTTACCAACACACATTGCCTTACGCTCCCTCAAAATGCTTTTCAACTTCATGTCCTTTGCGTCTTTATGGTAAAAGCATTTCTCTTTCTCGTATCCACCTATAACCTAACCCGTTTGACGAGCAGCCCGCATAAGTGGCACACTCCCCACTGTGCCACCTAATTTTTCTTGATAACAGTCACCCTTAATTGGAGGAGAAAAGTATTATGACCAAGATCGTTTTTATTGGTGCTGGGAGCCGTGTGTTCACACGCAATCTCACCCGCGACATCCTGACCTTCCCCGCAATGGCGGATGCCAACCTCGTACTGGTAGATACCGATGCTGAGCGACTCGAATTTGCGCGTCGGGCCGTCGATAGTATTATCCAACGTGGACATTATCCGGCTAAACTCGAAACCTCCACCAACCGCGCCGCTGCCCTTGAAGGCGCTGATATTGTCATCATCACCATCAACGCCAATGGGGTTGATGTGTTCCGCCATGATGTCGAGATCCCCAAGCAGTATGGTGTGGACATCAACATCGGTGATACGCGCGGCCCATCCGGCATCTTCCGCTACCTGCGTACCATACCAGCCATGTTGGACATCGTACACGACATCGAGCGTTACGCCCCCAACGCCTACCTGTTGAACTACACCAACCCGATGGCGATGCTCTGCCGCACCATCACCCGCGAAAGCAAAATCCCGATGGTCGGCCTCTGCCACAGTGTACAGGGAACGGCAGAGATGTTAGCCGGTTGGATCGGCGCACCCATGAATGAAGTCACCTATACCTGTGCCGGAATAAATCACATGGCGTGGTATCTCAACTACAAGTGGAACGGACAGGATGCTTATCCGCTCATTCGCAAGGCCATCACTGAACGCCCCGAAATCTACAATGAAGAAATCGTCCGTAATGAAATGTTCCTGAATCTCGATTATTACATCACCGAATCCAGTGGTCACAACTCCGAATACAACGCATGGTTCCGTAAGCGCCCTGACCTCATCGAGAAATACTGCACACACGGCACCGGCTGGAATCCCGGTGTGTATGCCTATATCGTGACCGAATACGAAAAGCGCCTTGTAAACCCCGATGAAGAAAATAAAAAATGGCTTGCCGATATGGCTTCATTCTCATTGGAACGTGGTCACGAATTTGCCTCATACATCATCAATGCCCTGCTTGGTGGCGATCCCTTTGAGTTCTACGGCAACGTGACCAACACCGACCTCATCACCAATTTGCCGCAAAATGCCTGTGTCGAAGTGCCTGTTTGGGCCAGTCGCAAAGGTTTTAGTCCGGTTCATGTCGGTGCGCTGCCACCGCAGTGTGCCGCGCTTGCCAACCTCAGTTCGAGCATCGAAGAAATGGCTGTTGAAGCCTCGCTCACCGGCAATCCACGTCTGGTATTTCAGGCCATCCTACACGATCCGTTGACCGCTGCCGTCTGCTCGATGGACGAAATCCACAAAATGGTCAACCAGATGTTTGAACAAAACAAACAGTATCTACCGCAGTTTTCGCACTTCGTCGCCTAACCATTCAGTAGCTCGACATTAAGGGAGGAGCAGTGTATCCTCCCCCCCCAATATATCCTCTGAGACTTTGTGTCATTGCGCGTCTGTGTTAAAACGCTTCTGCATTTTTTCTTTGCGCCCTTGCGTCTTTGCGTTAAATTCTCGTATTCTCGAAAATCCAACTGCCTTCCCGCTGACGTAATAAACAGCCGTCACGTAATTTGGGGGGCAAGATGGCTGCACAAACATTTGAATTTGATCCGGCGCAGGTCGCTCATTACGAAGTCGAAGGCTGGAAAGCCTATTATGATCGGGCATGGCTCAAACTATTGCGGTTGGTCGTGGCACTGGCACAGGAACAGTTTCACATCCCCTTCCCTATATCACTATCGCCTTGCACGCGCGATTTTCGGCTTGGCACTCGATCAAGCCAAAGAATCAGGTGAGTTACGTGTCGAGGCCAACAACGTGTTAGATACCATCACGGGTCACACCTCGCCCAATCCCGCCGCGGATTGGCTTCGCTGCGAGGAACTGCTACGCCAATGTTATAGTTCGCTCCACCGAGCCACCCGGAAGTAGAACGTATATTGGAACTTTTGCGGATGACCGAAGTTGAACCGACCATGATGGGCGCTGCTTCGCATCTGATTACCATCGGTTGTAAGCCAGCCTAACTATCGCGCCCGCAAACCATTCACAATAACGGCCACATCAATGACCTCCTGAAACAGTGCGCCGATAGCGGGCGGAATCAGGCCAAAAGCAGCCAGTACCATCAATCCAAAGCTGAGGCCGAGGCCGATATAGATACTTTGCTTCGCCACACGCAGCATCCGTTGACCGGTTTCTACAGCATCAGCTACGCGGCTGACATCGTCTACCATCAGTACAATGTCGGCTGCCTCGGCTGATATACCGGTACCATGTGCGCCCATCGCCACACCAACTGTCGCCGTTGCCAGTGCCGGTGCATCATTGATGCCATCGCCCACCATGACAATCGGATTGTATTGCTGCTTGAGTTTCTTAACTGCGTCCACTTTTCCTTCGGGCAGCAACCCAGCCTCAAATCCATCCAGATGTGCCGCCTCAGAAATATCGCGTGCATGATCCGCGCGGTCACCGGTCAGCATTGCTGTATGCTTCACCCCTAATTTTTTCAGACGCGCCATCAACTCCGGCACACCGGGGCGCAATTGATCGCTGAACAAAACCACACCGGCTGGCTTTTTATCAATCGCGATGTAAGCCGCCAGTTCATTATCCGTCAGCCGTTGTTCGGAAATATTTTGTCCGGTCGTATCGCTGATGAACTTGGGCGAACCGACCACCACATGATGGCCTTCAACCTGTGCCTCAATGCCATTACCCGCCACCTCATGTACATCGCTGGGCATGGGCAATGAACCACATTGCTTGAGCGCAGCCAGCGCGAGGGCCTGTGCCAGTACATGACCAGAAAGCTGTTCCGCACCACCCGCCAACCGCATAATCTCCGCCGGAGCCGTACCATTAAACGGAATAATCTGATCAACCGTTGGCGAACCAAAAGTCAATGTACCCGTTTTATCGAACACAATCGCCTGTGCGCGACCTATC
>JACDGI010000729.1 GCA_013821665.1 Anaerolineae bacterium | reverse complement strand
CACCCGGTCTGCACACCCCACACCATAAGCTGGGTGAATATATGGTGGGCGTGGCCGAAGATGCCCTCAAAGATGGCGATATTATTTTGTGGGTTTTGGATGTTTCAGTTGAGCCGACCAAAGACGACTTACAAATCGCGGCGCTGGTCAACCAGTTTCGCGGGGATACGCCGGTAGTCCTCGCACTGAACAAGGTTGATCTGGTCGATGCTAAAAAGCGTGAAGCTCAGCTCGACATTTACGGCGCACTGGTTGATAACGACGCAGCCATTCTGTTGAGCGCAATTAAAGGTGACGGGGTCAGCGAGCTTGTAGATTACCTGCGTGAAGGAATGCCCGAAGGCCCGCGCTATTATCCGGTTGATCAGGTCAGCGAAGTCAACATGCGCTTCATCGCAGCCGAGGTCATCCGCGAGAAAATCATCCTCAATACCGAACAGGAAATTCCGTATTCGGTGGCGGTCGAAGTCGAGGAATACAAAGAACGTTCCGACAAAATGACCTACATCAGTGCTACCATTTATGTCGAACGTGACTCACAAAAAGGTATTCTCATCGGCAAAAGCGGCGACATGATAAAGCGAATTGGCTCCGAAGCAAGAACCGAACTGGCAGAAATGCTGGGTACACAGGTTTATATTGAACTGCGCGTCAAAGTCCTCAAAAACTGGCGCATGGACGAAGATTTGATGCGGCGCTTGGGTTATCGACTGCCCAAGAAAGAAGATTAAAACTCTCAGTTAATCGGTCAATATGTTGCAAAAAGTGCAGTAATTGCAGCAATTACTGCACTTTTTGCAGTATTCCCGCCGAATTGTGCGGCGGATGTGAGGGAGCGAGGTGCTGAATCGACATTTTGTGCTGGCGGGAGGCTCGGCTATTTACGCTGAAATGACACAAATGCAGCGGATCGCTCGGCTAGTGCCACCGACGTGCAATTTGTGCATATCGCTGCCATAAAATAGTCACCCGTTTACAGTCGCCAGTCCAATACAAAACGCATTCAATAAATTGGAATTCACACTGATTTTGAAGGGCGTGTAATTGGTGATGGTTGACATGCAATGTTCTCTAAAATAGTGTGGTAGGACTGCATTAAGTGGTGGGTGAGTTTGATCGCATTGACCCCACCCTAAGTCCCTCCCCGTAGTAACAGGGAGGGACTTCAAAACCGAGTTCTCTCCTCATCACGAGAGCAGCATTGATTGAAAACTTGAGCAAAAAACATCTTTGCTCTCCAACGGTAAATGTGGTGCTACCTAGTGTCGTTTCTACATCTATTTTAGAACATAAGTTCACATACGTCAAGCGAGTTGGGTTCGAGTTTACAAACCTTTAGCAGAAGATTGTCGGGGTCGCTTTGAAATATAGGCGACATTATTTCAGTCCTTAAGTGACTCCAAATATGCTCTACCCACTTCGACATCCCGCGCGATCTGGTCAATCAGATCTTTGAGATTGTCGAACTTGGCTTCCGGGCGCAAGCGCTTTTCGAATGACACTTCAAGCTGCTGCCCATAAATATCACGGTTGAAATCCAGTAAATAGGGTTCAACCGTGATATTTTTACCTTCAAATGTTGGGCGCACTCCCACATTGGTCATCGCCATGAAGCGTTCATTACCTAAGCGTGCCCAACCTGCATAAATGCCATTCGCCGGTAATACTTGCTCATCCCAAACAGCCGTATTCGCTGTCGGATAACCGATCTGACGACCACGCTTCTCACCATGTACGACTTCGCCTGTAACCGAATAGGCACGATTAAGCCAAGCGCGTGCTTTTTCCATCTCGCCGTTTTCAATCGCTTGTCGAATAACGCTGCTGCTGATAATGCCGCCCTGCGCCTCAATGAGATCAATGTCATGAACCGTAAAGCCTTTTTGCGTTCCCTGTTCGCGCAAGAAAGGTACATTCCCTTCACGCTTATAACCCATTGCAAAATCCGAGCCAACCCACAAAGCGCTCATTTTTAAGTTTTGCACGAGTTCATCAACGAAGTCAGCTGCCCGTACTTGCCGCACGGTGTCATTGAAGGGATGTGTCACCACGCAATCAACACCTAATGAGGTCAGCAAGTCGGCCTTCTGTTCGGCGGTCGTCAGGTAATAGCGCCCTTTTAAACCCCTCAAAACGATGTCAGGGTGCGGGAAAAACGTCAGCACAACTGCCAACTGCCCTATCGCGTGGGCTTCATCGACCAAGCGTTTAATGAGATGTTGATGCCCTTTATGTACACCGTCGAACACACCAATGGTGACAATCGAATGTTCATGCAAATTGGCTTCTGCGAGGCTATAAACATGCGTCATAGTTATTCCGTAAAATGTGGATTGCCTAAAACCCGATTATAGTATCAGATTGTGGGTAGTTGTTTAATCTGAGAATACCTTATGTGGTCGCCAGAGGCCAGCGTCAGCCCGTAGGATAGCGACCAATTGACCATTGGGGTCGTATGCAAATGACAGCTCACTGCTTGATTGAGTGGCCGGAATAGCACGCCCGTGCAAGATATGCTCGGTGTCGTCAGCCGAAAGCTGAATCGTCGACCAATCCGCAAGCGCAACCTGCGGCGGAATCAAATATTGTTGCCAATTTTCTGCCGCAAACAACGTTTCAAGCGTCAATGCATTTTCAAGCTGAAACGTACCACTGCTAACCCGCAACAAACCACTGAGATGCGCACCTACGTCCAAAGCCTCACCCACATCAAAAGCAAGACTGCGGATATAGGTTCCAGCGCTGCAAACGACATCCAGCGTAAATTCGGGTGGCGACCAATCTTCAATTTTAAGCGAGTCAATCTTTACAGGACGCAATTCACGCTCGACCGTTTGACCCGCACGCGCCAAATCGTACAACTTTTGTCCACCCTGTTTGATGGCGCTGTACATGGGGGGCATTTGCTCAATATCGCCCAAAAACGCGCCTAGTTTGGCTTCTACATCGACCAGTTGAATATGCGACGGGTCGCGTTCCTGTAAGACCGCACCTTCCGCATCATAAGTATCGGTTGTTACGCCAAGGTGTACGCGTGCGCGATAATGTTTGGTGGCGTGCATCACATATTCACTCAAACGAGTGGCGTTCCCAATGCAAATAATCAGTATGCCCGTTGCCAATGGATCAAGCGTACCGGCGTGGCCGACTTTTTTAATTTTGAAGGTACGCCGAATCTTCGCCACCACATCATGGCTCGTCATGTTCAACGATTTATTGATATTGAGGAAACCGGAAATGTCAGACACTCGCCTGCTTCCCCTGTTGGATGGCGGCTTGCAACATCGGCATCACACGCGCTTTCACTTCATCCAGTGTGCCTGTTACCGTTGCGCCAGCGGCAGGTTTATGACCACCGCCGCCTAATGCAAAAGCAACTGCTGAAACATCATAGCCTACCTTGCTGCGGAAGCTGAGTTCAACCTTATTGTCAGGCTCGACTTTAAACACCACAGCGATCATCACTTCGTCGGCGGCTACCAATGTGCTGACCAAACCCGCGTCCGTCATTTCGCTTAAGTCGGCTGCTTTTATATCATCGGGAGTCACAACTGCCGAGGCGATACCATCTTTGTATTCGACAGATTGGAAAACATGTTTCCATAGCATGATGTGGGCGATGGGTTTGCTGACCATGGTGCGATTAATAATATCGACTAATGGCCCACCGGCGAGCATCAGTTGATGAGCAATTTCAAGTGTGCGCGGTACGACATGGTTGGTGCGAAAGCCCATCGTATCCGTCACCATACCTGTTAGCAATGCAGTCGCTACCGGCACTGAAATGGTGTGACCAAATTGCAGCAGCCAATCATAAACCACTTCGCTAGCCGCCACCGCACTTGGCACGACCAGATGTAAGTTACCAAACATCGTATTGGTAGCGTGATGGTCAAGGTTAATAACAGCAGCGCTATGTGCCCGACCATAAACTCCAGCGTCACCCGTGCGTTCTTCATCGCTGGCATCGACTGAAATCATCAATTCCCATTGACCTTGTTTAAGATCAGAAATGACGGTTTCTTGCTGCGGAATATATTGT
>JACDGI010000059.1 GCA_013821665.1 Anaerolineae bacterium | reverse complement strand
GGCAGTGACAATCCCGTTGTGATTGAAGCTGCCTCTTCAACATCATGGGCTGTAGGGCAGAAAATAATCGTAGATGTTGTAGATCTAAAGCTATATGCTCAGGCTGATTCTCAGAGCACTGTTATTTCGACATTCCCCAAAGGCAATGTTGTCGAGATCATCTATGGACCAGTAGAAGCACAGGGAAAAACCTGGTGGTACGTTAAAAGTGGGTTCGGATGGATCCAAGAACAGGTCGAAAATATCCCTTCGTTTATCGCATTCACGGCCAACCTGCTTACTGAATCCGTTGACGAAGCTACAAAATCACTTGCGCAAAATCCACAGGATGCTGATGCCTATTTCAAGCGGGGATTGGCCTATTACAATCAGCAACTGTATGATCAAGCCCTCGCTGATCTAACGCAAGCCATTACGCTGCAACCCCAAAACATCCAATTTATTAATCTCAGAGCCAGAGCTTATCTGGATGCTGAAAATTATGAACTGGCAATAGCCGATTTCAAGATTGTGGTTGAAAGTAATCTTCGAGATGCGGTAAGTTTTAATCGCCTCGGTGCCGCCTACAATTCGCTCGGTCAAGCGCAAGACGCAATTGACAGCTATCAACAGGGCATAAAACTTGCGCCTGATTGGGGATTAATTTATTCCAATCTGGGCAATGTCTATAGCAACGATCTAATGACTAGAATAAGCTTTTATCAAAAAGCAATTGAGGTTGCACCTTACGAAGAAAATGGATACTACAATCTCGCACAAACATATCGAAAAACAGGTAATTTTCAGGATGCCGTAACCAATTATTCAACCGTAATAAAGTTGGTTCCCAAATATGCAATGGCCTATCTCAATCGAGGTGTCTCATATAGTGAGCTTGGAAATCTGTATTTAGCCCGCGCAGACTATGAAAAAGCCATCGAATTAGATCCTCAAAATGCCTTGGCCTACTGCAATCTGGGGAGTATTTTCTTTAGCTTGGGGCAATACGATGACGCTTTAAAACAGCTCAATCAATCGATACAAATCAACCCCTCGCCAGACTGTGCATACTTTAATCTCGGTCTGGTTTATAGCGCTCAAAATCAGCCAGATGCTGCTATTTCGAGTTATACGCAAGCCATTCAAGCCGACCCCGAACACTACGCTACTTTTTATAATCGTGGCAAAGTTTACTATGATCAGGGAAATTATCAGAAGGCCATCGAGGATTTCACTTCAGCGCTCAATATCAGCCCCGGATTTACGCGAGCCTTGGTCTGGCGTGGCAATGCCTATGATGCCATAGGCGAGACTGACAAAGCGCTTGACGATTACAACACCGACATTAGCATTGATCCTAATGACCCATTTGCCTATTTCAATCGAGGCATTGTCTACCAAAAGCTAAATCAAGTTGATAAAGCGCTATCCGACTATGAATATGCAGTACAGCTTGATCCAAAGTATGAAAAGGCTTATTTGGCTTTGGGTGATCTTTATCTTGCTAACGGGTATGATATTCAGGCGCTCAAGAACTACCAGATTTATGTATCTTTAGCATTTACGCCTGACCCACACGCACTGGATCAAATAAAATCAATTGAAAAGAAATTAGGAACACCAACACCTTAGGGGATTAGTCTTATTGATTAAGCCGATGCGCTAGCTCACGATAAAAAGCTACCGCATCGGTCTTTTCAGGTAATCCGGCAACTTGCCCATCACCCAGCTCGACAATCATCCACTCGCCGTCTTTCCGTTTGGCAATGTCCATCGTGAAAAAACGGCTGTGGATGTTTTTAGCAATCTCAGCGAACTTGTCTAAGGGTGGAGTGAGGTTTTGATAATCGCCTTGCTCCCAATATTCCACGTAGGACAGCGCTTGACCATCCACATAAAATACACGAAACTCTTTGGTCAGCGGCATTCCACTTTTGGCATGTGTCGATAAAGGTTCGAAGTCCACGAAAGCTCTGAACACCAAACCCTCATTCAGATCACCACCTTGCAACTCTAAAAATCGTCTCACCACCCGTTCCACGCCAACTGAATCAGCTGCATTCGGAATGAAGCACGCCTCATTCCAATAATGCTTTTGCGACTTGACGTAATCTTTGACGATTAGCGGTTGTTCGCCAAATACAGCCAGCCTACTCATAATGTCCGGCATCAAAATATTGCCATCTGTTTTCATCCAGACTGATTTTGGCGTATGAGGCCCGATAATGTCGTACGAATCGGGCAAATAATGGCAGTGCTGATAAGCTGTACTGTCATTAATCAACTGGACACCACGCGACAACAACGCTCTATATAACTGCTCGTATTGCGCAGGTTTGAGCATCCAACCCCGATAGATACCCACTGTATCGGCTTGATTCTTGATATGGCGAACTGCCCTATTCGCATTTCCAGCGATCAGGTCTTCAAAACTGATAAGGTCATAATCCAGTCCGAGGGACTTTACCGCTTCTACCTCAGCGCTGTACATAAAGTCAGCTTGATTTGAATCCAACGGATCAGCACAGAAAATAATCAACATATTTATATCACCAGCAGAACTTTACCGGTGGTCTCACGGCTCGACAGGGCACGGTGAGCCTCTGGCGCTTGTTCCAACGGCAGCGCACGGTCAATCCGCACATTGAGCTTTCCGCTTTGTGCCAATTCAAAAATCGCCGCCGCCCGATATTGGATTTCGTCTGATGTGGCGGTGTAATTCCCCAAGGTTGGGCGCGTCAAAAAGAGTGAGCCTTTGCTATTCAGAAGTTGCGGATCAAACGGCGGCACAGGCCCACTGGATTGCCCGAACAGCACCATATAGCCACGCGGACGCAAACAGTTCAAGCTGCGATCAAAGGTATCCTTACCCACCGAATCATAAACCACGTCCACACCGTAGCCATTGGTCAAGCGCTTGACTTCGGTGTCAAAATCGTCGTACAGGAAGACCTCATCCGCACCCGCCTCACGCGCCAATTTAGCCTTTTCGTCACTAGAAACCGTTCCCAAAACACGCGCACCACGCAGCTTCGCCATCTGCACCACCAACGAACCGGTGCCGCCCGCTGCCGCATGGATTAATATGGTTTGTCCGCTGTGGACTTGATAAGTATCTGTGACCAGATAATGGGCGGTCATGCCTTGCAGCATCAACGCCGCCGCCGTGCGCGAGTCAACGCCATCCGGTACATGCACCATCTTCTCGGCGGGTACAATCGTATACTCGGCATAGGCTCCAATGGTGAAACTGTAGGCTACCCGATCACCCACCTTAAAATTATGAACATTTTCCCCGACCATATCCACCACGCCAGCCGCTTCTTGTCCCGGTGTGAAGGGCAGCGCCGGACGGTATAAGCCTGATCGTTGATAAATGTCGATAAAGTTCACGCCGATGGCTTCGACCTTGACGCGCACCATACCCGCCGTCGGTTCGGGCGGCCCCATATATTCGACCTTCATCGCCTCTGGTTCGCCGTAGTCGTGGACGCGTACAATTCGCATGATCGTAACCCCCGTAATAAAGCACTTTTCAGCTTAATATAATTCTCTTGCTATTAATCACCCGCAATTTCGTGCAGTATCCACACATTCGGCTCGATATACAAACCTTTATCGGCCTCGCGATCAATGGTTACAGGATTCAGTGCCCCCGGTACGATGTACGTGCCGCTGTCAGGAAAGCGCATATCCGTCCAACCTTCCCACGCGGCTACCGGTGCGGTGATCGTCATCGAACGTGGGCACACTTTGAGCATCTTACCACCCATCCGCGTGTGCGTTCGCAGCCACGGATCAAACGCTGATCCATCGGGGCGCTGCCATTGGATATACCGTTCCATCGTCGTCAGCGGATAAGCATGTTTGAGGTTGGGACGTACCGGCGCAATCAGCCGCTTTTGGCCGTGCTGCTGCATCACACCTCGCATGGCTTTAATCAATTGTTTGCTCACACCTTGTCCCATATATTCCGGCGCAACCACGGCTTGAATCGCCGAGATACAATTCGGGGCAATACCTGCTCGAAAGTTGGTCACACCCAATTGTAAAATCGCTTCCCAACCTTCATCGGGTAAACCATCTAATGTGCCATCCCATGTCACCGGAATAGTGTTGCCCTCTCCGACCATTGTGCCATCTGCATCCAACAGCGCGATTTGATAAGCTGGGAACGTATCATATAACCGCCAAAAAAATTTATCACCTACTGGATCATGCAGCATGAACTCCGGCCATGCACCTGTTTTGGTGGCTAACAGATCAGCCGCCTCGATCAAATCGGGACGCTGATCCATCGTGACGACGGTAAATTCGGACATTATTCAGTCTACTCACTTCGATAAAAAGAAAAAGGACTGTCGATAAAAACAATCCCCCTACTATATCCCAGCGCTATTGAACTGCCATTGATACAGTATTGTTACTTATTCGTAGGCCCAATAATCGACCGCCGATATAAGTGTGTACACAGCACGCCAAGCGCTCCAGCGGAACATGAGATAGAAAAGCAACGCGAAAACCAGTATGAATTTAATCCCTAATAAAGCTGTATTAACAGAATCAGCCGACCAGATGCCATTTGGATCTGCCATTACATAAGCGGATAGGAACGGAAAAATGGTCAACACTAAAGTAAATATAACAAGCATAATTGCGATGAAATAAAATGATGCACTCATTCCAGATAATCCTACAATTAAGGTGGTTTCGTCAGTAATTTTTTGCATCGTTCCTGTGACTATCGCATTTTCCAAAACCAATTCAAATGATGAAGCATCATCGTCGGGTTCCAGTTTCAGGATTGGTCGAGGACCCTTACCACCGGCATATTTATCGTAGTGAGCTTGTAACTCCGCTTCCAACGTCCGCAACCGTACCAAACTCTCTTGATATGAACACGCTGCACTGAATTCGAATTGATCTAAGAACCATGTGTGGCGGTTGACGATAAATTTCTGTTTACGGGGCATGTTGGTTTACTGGCCTTATACGAATCCTATCTCTTAGATTATCCCTCATCCGAAAAACAAACAGCCCCGTTACTTGGGGCTGTTGTGTCGAGAGCTATTTATCAAATGCTTTCACATCGGAAAGGCAAACTCGTTACGAATAGGTGACAACCAATCGGACGGCCAGCGTCGGATTGCCTTCAAACGATCCACCAAATTTACGGGAATAGGTTCCGGCTGCTGTTCCCTTTAGGATGAGCGACAGACTGTTACCGGACTGCCAACCTGAACGGCTAACGATTTCTTGAACAATCGCCTTGATTTCGTCCAGAGAATACCTTGTGTTGGCTGCCCAATTGACGTTGCTGTTATGCGTGATGCGAGCCGTCGTCAACGGTCGTTGTGATGGTTTAGCACTGGTGCTAAAGACTGCGCTGTTATCTGAAGCATCGCCTGCCATCTGCAAGGTGATCGGTATCCATTGGGACTGTGACGAATACACTTCCAGATGCGCCGAAACAATGGTCGCGCCGCGTGGGATCGTCACACCGGCAAAACGTAACCCCGCAAAACTGGCAGTCGCATTACCACCGTTCCCAATCCATATCGTCGTGCCGTTGGTTACTAAGCTCGCACCATCTTCATTCACATCATCGGTTGCGCTCTTAATGGTGAAGGTGACGGTTTGCGGGCCACTAGAGGCTGTTGGGGTCAGGGTTGGTGTAGGCGTATTGGTAAATATAACAGTTGGTGTACGGGTCGGCGTATAAGTCGCGGTTGGCGCAGGCAGATTTGTAGTGGTAGCTGTGGGTATCGGCGTATTGGTAGAGGTCGGAGTCAATTCTTGCGATGACACTGCCTGAAAGTTAATGACCAAACGCGCTCCAGTTGTTGATCCGCTCTCAAACGAACTGGCGAATTTTCGTCCATATGTGCCCCCTCGTAATCCAGTGAGGATGAGAGATAGACTGTTGCCACTTTGCCACCCGGCACGATTTGTCAGTTGCTGAATCACGGGTGCCATTTCATCAATCGAATACCATGTGTTCGCGTTCCACTGGACATTTGAACTATGGATAACAGCAGCGGTGGTCAAGCTGCGTTGGGCAGGACGATTATTGCTTGTGAAAGCCGCGCTATTATCGACTGCGTCGGCTGCAATCTGGAAGGACACGTTCTGCCATTGTGACTGGGTTGAATAAAATTCAAGATGCGCCGAGTTGATGATCGAACCGCTGGGAATGTTAACGCCATTGAAGCGAAACCCTGCGATTGCGGGACTAGCGGTACCCGCGTTGCCGACCCACACCGATGGATCGGACACCGTCAATGTGCCTGTGTCGTTCACATCGTCCGCACCGTTGTTGATCTGGAGCGTTAAGGTTTGTGCGCCTGAACTTGAAGTCGCACTAGGGAGCGGCGTACTGCTGGGCGCGACAATTGGTGTGTTGCTTGGTGTAAGCGTTGGCGTGTTGGTCGGTACGGGTGTGAAGGTTTTGGTTGGTGTATTTGGAACGACCGGTGTGTTCGATGCGGGAGGAATTGGCGTGTTGGTCGCTGCCGTGCCGCTGGCTGGGATGCGTCCATAATGCAGAACTGTATTGTTGTAATTGCCGCCGATTGCCGCAAAGAACATAAACTCGATGCTTTCAGGACGGTTCCAACCAACAACCGACCACTTGGTCGATGGACTCGCATCAAAACCATCGCCGCCCGTGTGTTGAGCAAAAAGGTCAATCGCTGTCCAACTGCCGTCGCTGTTGCGCTTGCTCACGTACATATCATCATTTTGACCGGTTTGCTGCGGGCCATGTCCAATCAAGTAGACTTCATTGGCACTGTTGATGCCGACTGCCGGATCGTGGCTGTAGGTCGCAAGCGCGGTATCTGTCCAACCGTTGTCGCCCATAGCCTTACGGACGTAATGTACGCGACCATAAGAACCGGTACTGTCATAATCCTGAATGTATAACAAATGTCGCGTACCGGCGCGGTCGATGACCAGCGAAGGCCCTTGATCGATGTTGATACCGGAGTTAACGCTCGTCCAAGGGGCAGCCGTATTGAGCGTTTCCTCTGCGCCCCACACACCTGATGTCGAACGGGTGCGTGCCAATATCTTGGCGGGTTTTACCGCATCCGAAAACCACGCCACAGTGATCGTATTATCCAATGGTGATAGTGCCAGTGCAGGATGGTTGGCGCTGGTTCCGCTGTCCAGTTGGACAGAACTACCAGTCGGCACCAAAACATTGCTGCCCTGATTATAGGTGAATCCCTGATAGGCGATATGCTTGTCATTGCGCCAATAAACCGTGTGCAGCACGCCAGTGGTATCAATCATACCCGTGATACCGGACGTTCCAATGTATTCACCCGATACTGTGCCGGAGTTGGTGGCAATCGTAATACGCGGTTGTACCGTGTTGGTACGTATATTAAAAGGGGTATCATAAAAAACGCCGCCGCGCGTATTCGTTAGAATATGGATAATGTCTGCGCCATTATAAACAGCATCAGTTGATAAAGCCTCAGTCCCCACGTCAATTTCGGTCGTACCGGTGAAAGTATTGGTCGTCGGCAATCCTGCCTGTGGAGTCCAGTAGACAGCCACACGAGTCGAGTATTGAGCCTTAACGGCCACGATGTAGAGGCGGTCGTCATTCGTTCGCACCAGTTGGTGCGGCACTACATCGGTGACACCTGCTGCAACGGCAAAAGAAACATAATTCGATTGCGCTTGTAAATCTTGCTTCGGCAGAATAAGGCTCAGCAGCAGCAAGACAAGAAGTCCGCTAAAGACATAGCGAATAGATGAGTACATTGAGTAATGTGCTTTCACGGGTGAGATAAACCTTTTCCTGAAACCAATGATAATCAAAACGGCACCAATATTTGTTGACGTTTAGAATGGTTGTTGTGCGGCAACACCATTCTGTGAAAATACGTCGAACAATTGTTACGGTGTATAGGCTTAAATAAACCCTATTTGAGCGCTTTTTGTATGGGCCAACAGGCCAACTTAGCGTTAGAATATTTAAACTTTAGCTACCAGAATCCTACCAAACGAAAGATTCGTAAATTTATTTATGGCTCTATAAATTACGGGATTGGTCAGTTTATTAAACTGTTTGTCAGGCAAAAACACATTGAAAATAGCGGTCGTAATTGTCCAATAATTACGACCCAACAAAAGCGGTCTGTACAATCGGCACAGACCGCTTATGAATGTCTAGGATTTATGCGCCCTTAACCTGTCGTATTCACTGTAAAACTCTCGGCATAACTCCACGGTCCCCAGACCCCTTTACTATCCTGAGCCCGCACGTGCCAATAGTAAGTGCCGTCTGGAATTGCGTCGATAGTCACACTTAACGTAGACACTGTCACGGTGCTGTTAACTGGCATTGGCTCGGCAAAAAACTTGTTGTCGTCCACTTGGATTTCATAGGCAGTTGCCCATGTCAGCCGGTTCCATGACAGCGTGACAGGCAGTGCGCTGTAATAATTCCGTATCGGTGCCGCATAAAGTGGCTGTGGAGTCTTTGTCGGTGTCAGCGTAGATGTGGGTGTGTTCGTCAGCGTCGGTGTGTTGGTGGACGTGGCCGTATTGGTTGATGTAGCCGTTGAAGTTGGCGTATTGGTCGGTGTACGGGTGAGCGTATTGGTGGCGGTTGATGTCGCCGTATTTGTGGGTGTGTTAGTGCGCGTCGCTGTTGGCGTATTTGTAGGTGTATTGGTCGGTGTATTAGTGCGCGTTGCCGTCGCTGTGTTGGTCGGCGTGTTTGTGGGTGTGTTAGTGCGCGTCGCTGTTGGCGTATTTGTGCGCATCGCCGTCGGTATGTTAGACGGTGTTGGTGAAGGTGTTCGCGTGGGTGTGTTGGTCGCTACGATGCCACTGGACGGGATACGTCCGTAGTAAAGAATGGTGTTGCTGTAATTGCCGCCCGGAGCCGAGAAGAACACGAACTCAATCGTATCGGGACGGTTCCAACCGACCACCGACCATTTTGTCGACGGGCTGGCATCGAAGCTGTCATTGCCCGTATGTTGAGCAAAAAGACTAATCGCCGGCCAACTCCCATCGCTGTTGCGCTTGCTCACGTACATATCGTCATTCTGGCCGGTTTGCTGTGGGCCGTGACCAATCAAGTAGACTTCATCGCTACTTGTAAGCCCCACTGCGGGATCATGGCTGTACGTTACCAATGTGGTATCCGTCCAACCGTTTTCGTTCATAGTCTTGTGGACGTAATGAACCCGCCCATAACCACCGGTACTGTCATAATCCTGAACATAAAAAAGATGTCGTGTACCGGCGTGGTCAATAGCCAGCGAAGGGCCTTGATCGACGTTGATACCGGAATTCACGCTGCTCCAAGGTGCAGCGGTATTGAGCGTTTCCTCGGCACCCCACACACCGCTTGTTGACCGCGTGCGTGCCAATATCTTGACAGGCTTTACCACGTCAGAGAACCATGCAACGGTTATCGTATTATCCAACGGCGATATAGCCAGTGATGGATGATCAGCTTTGGTGCCGCTGTCCAGTTTGAACGAACTACCTATCGGTGTCAGTACGTTGTTGCCCTGATTATAAGTGAAGCCTTGGTAAGCGATATGCTGATCATTTCGCCAGTAAACCGTATGCAACACATGATTAGTATCAATCATGCCGGTGATACCGGACGTACCGATATATTCACCCGACACGCTGGCGGAATTCGTTGCCAATGTGATACGAGTCTGCGCCGTATTGGTACGCACATTAAACGGTGTATCGTAAAAAGCGTTTGTGCGCGTATTCACCAGAATATGAATGATGTCGGTTCCGTCATACACCGCATCAGCCGAAATAACCTCGGCTCCGATGTTGATATCTGCTGTGCCTGTGAAGGCACCCGCCGAAGGCAAACCGGCTTGCGTCGTCCAATAAACGACCACATGCGTCGAATACTGCGCCTTACTAGCGACCACGTACAGACGGTCATCATTCGTTCGCACGATCTGGTGTGGCACCACATCCGTGAGACCTGCCGCAATCGAAAATGAAACGTAGTTCGTTTGAGCATCAGCGTGTCGGGTCAGCAAAAACAGCAGCACAACCAGTGTGATGCCTGCGCCATAAAGAGCGAAGTGACGTTTCAGGCTTAACATTAGCGTTTTACGTTGAATGAAATAAACAGAACAGGATTTTTAGGGTTCATATAAAAGCTCCAATGATCGAACAGCAAACAATCTATAAATACATAAATCACAACGGATGCACCATACATCCGCGATGTTAATATCTAATGATTTTCCACCTTGCACAACGCTAACCTTAGGAAAGAATAGGCCATCTCGAAGCATAAAAATTGTTAGAGTTTGTTTGGATTATGTGTTGAGGTTCTGCCGCTGTTGGGTTATCTTCGCGTGGTGACTGACGTTTCTATTCATTGGCAATGGTGCGTTTTCGAGAAATATGAATCACAGCGTAATTTGTTACGGTTGTTCATGCGTTACTTTTTCTGCTTCTATAAAAGTATCGTGAATCAAAGCATCAAGCCGCCGGTAATCACGATAAGAGACTGCCATATAAACAGCGTAAATAGCAAATATAAGTAGTACCAACGAATCCCTCGCCCATGAAGCACTCGCAAAAGTCACAAACCCTATTAGAAAACCGGCATAAAACATGAGAAATATTTTCCCGAGTCGTATATCACCCTTAATGACTGTCGTGTCGCTATCGCCATTCACCGATATAACCATTCCAGTTGCTTTAGCGCTGGTATAGATCCATCCCCGGCTATGACGATCAGCCAAAATTTCAAAGCGGGAGTGGTTGACCTCTTGGATGATCCTGACAGTTCGGCTTGCTGGATAAAAAAAGAGTCCTGTTTTGGGTTGATCTAAGCCGCGCAGCCGTTCTAAACAAGCTTGCGGCGGCACTTTAACCGTAAAACTGAAGGGTTTCACCAGCAGCATCACATCTAAAATAGGCCGCACATAATCCTGCAATTGTTTCCAATATTGGTTGATCGTCATACTGACTGCCTAAGTTTACTAATCATATAACTCATCTATCTCAGAAAATGTGCCGTGAATAAGGGCATCAAGTCGCCGGTAATCGCGAATATTAGATGTGATATAGAAAAGAGTAATCGCCAGCTACAGGATATAAAACCGCGAACTCTTGCAAAATCATCTGCGATGTTTACAAGTCAAATAAATCTACGAATAGACTAATCGCTAACCGAAAATGATTTGTAAACAGGTGCTAGAAATGTGACGTAATTCTCTGTATATCCATTTTTATCTTGATAAGCTCGCATTTCGACTTCAACGCCTAATACACGTAAAAAATTAAGTACCCCACATTGGTCAAATCGCATAAATTCATCACCGGATCTCGGCGGTACATCAACGATTTTTTTGTAATCAAGGTCGAATTTCGCTCTTTCGGCAACAGACAAACTTGGATTCATATTGGGGTACATTAGGCGCACAAGATATGGAGTAATATCTTTTACATTCAAAAATGGGAAAAGCTGAATGATTTTATCCAAATCTCCATTGCATCCGTTGGCTGTATCGTCACAGTAAGCTGGCCCATCGGGATCGCCCATGCTAATAAACTGATCACGAACAACGCCGTCGCTAAAAAGTTCATACCCCCATCCGACATAAACATAGATGAAAAAACCGGCACAATCCAATGAACGAGAAACGGACAAATAGGCCGCCTGACGTATACCCCTCTCCCAACCCCCATCTAAACCTACAACTACCCAATCATGAGCTTGCTGGTAGATGTCAATTTGATGGTCATTTCCGATTTCAAATTCACTAGTCACTAAAGTCTTATCGAGTTCACGATAGAATTGTTCGTAAGCTGCGAACACATCCTCGTGCGTAACACCCTGAAACAGGCACAAGCGCATCTTAAGGCTCATATTCACCTATTCTTGATAAGTAGAAAAGTTTAATAACTTGAATCTTAAACGAGTTCTCCAATATATTCTTTAGTCTAAATCCATCCGTAAAAGCAAACAGCCCCGTTTTCTGGGGCTGTCGCATCAATCAATTTGAAATCTGTTGTAGGGGCGCACGGCTGCGCGCCCTCCATTACCTCCTACTGTGCTGTCACCTCATATCCCACACCATCGATTACCGCAATCACCTTATCGCCAATCGCAAAGTACGGTGCCAGTTCCGGTGTCTTGTCTAACAGTGAGAAGTATTCGTCACTCAAGAAGACCACCTTTTGCGTCTGCATCGTGTCCGGTTTGAAGGACGTGTCTGTCCACACACCGTTTTGTAGCAGGAAGGTCTTGCCATTCACCGTCTGGATGGGATTCACACTCGGTTGAACCGGTACGGCTTCACCGCTGCCGCCCACGGTCGTCGTCCCCGGAGCCGCAGTCGCCATGACTGCATTGTATTGTTGAGCCGAGGCAACCGGAGCCGATGCGTTCGCCATACCTGCGCTGGCATCCGCTGCATTCACAGCCGCCGCGCCCGTCTTATCTTGCGACAGGGTTTGGGCTTCCTGTGCGAAAGCATCCTGCGCCCGATTCTGCCCATCAGCGGTTAGAATGTCGTTGTCGGTAATTAGGAAGCTGGTATAGGGTGTGATGATGCCATAGCGCACGCTCAAGCTGACCACACTATCGATCAGTTCTTTGTTCTCGCCGTTCAGACGGATGCTGTTCAACAGATCACCAATGCGCCGTGTGGCCCACAAGCGAGAGATGAACGAGTCACCGCCTGCCCGTGCCGGAAAGTTCAAGCCGCTGTAAACGAAGGTCTCATCTTTGCCGTTCACCTGCCCCTTGAGTGTGAAGCTCAGGTTGCTGGCATCCCCACGATAGCGTCCCACCAAGGTCAACTGTCCCCCTGCGAACAGATCAGGCAGTGGTGTCGCCGGATACACATCGTCGGTATTCAAGCCACCCGTTTCGAGGGTGATATTGGTCAGTACCGGCGCACTAATCTTGTTGTATAAGCTGGCGACTTCCTCATCAATCCGTTCGGTTGGGCGCACATAAGTCCCCGTTCCATGTTGGTCACGCACGATGGAGTCCAGCAGTTGTGTATCCACATCATCACCCACACCGAAGCTGAACACACGCACATTCGGACGCGCTGCCGCCTTCAAATTGGCGAGGATTTGTGACGAGTCGGTTGTGCCTTCGGTCGCCAAACCATCGGTCATAAACAGCACAGTCGTCGGACGTTCTTTGTCGGCCATCGCCAGCGCGGTCGTCAATGCGCCGTTGATGTCGGTACCGCCTACCGCATCCTGACCGCGCACCCAATCAATCGCGGATTGAGCTTGTGTCGGAGCCTCCATATTGTTGCTGAACACGCGCCATCCGGTGCTGAATAACACCACATTAAAACGATCCGTTGGGTTGAGCTTCTTGAGGACATATTCGGCGGCATTGCGAGCTTGATCCCACTTATCGCCGAACATGCTGCCGGATTGATCCAGCACGATAATCACATCTTTGGAAATGGCTTTATCGTCAGGCAGGCTCAACGGCGGTTGCACCAACAGCATGAAGAAACCATCTTCGTTGGCGCTCTCACGGTAAGTGATCAAATTGGCATTGATGCTCTGGGTTGCGATGCCATAGTACAGGCTGAAGTCATCGGTCGGTACGCTGCCGGATGATTCGTATCCAACCGTGAACTTGTTGTCACCATCACGGCTGATAGCAATCGGATGGCTGGGCGAATAGACGTTGCTAATCGGGTCGTTGCTATCGACTTCCACCCGCACACTCATCTTATCGACTGGATTCTTGGAGAGTAAGTTCGTCACCTTCAGCGGATAGACGTAGTGCAGCAGACCGTTATCAGCCGTCAGCACCTGCGAGTAACGGATTTCAACTTTGCGTGATTCGCCCGGTGGAATGGGGAACACATTGGCTTGGATGGCGCTGTCGCCCACATATTCCAACAGTGCCGGATCACGATACTGGCGCACGATCTCGTTGTAGACATTACGCGCATCATCCGCCGCCAGAATCTTCGCTTCGATCACCTGCCCGTTGATGGTCATGGTCAGCTTATCAACGGCTGCGTTACTGGGCAGTGGGAAGATGAACGTGCCTTCTGCCAGTGCGTTACCTTCGTTGCTGAATTCCATATCGACGCTGGTGGTCGCGATCTGGTCTTTGATGCTGACCGTCACCTGATGTTGTTCAATCCGCAGCCATTCGGGATTGGTGAACACCCCCGGTTGCCGTGGTTGGCAGGGCTGCGCCACGCATGGCCCTTGTGTCGGGCAAATCGGTGGCGCACAAGGAATTTCCTGTGCGACAGTGGGCATCACCACCACGAATAGCAATAAAAATAAAACAACGATTGTATGGACGGGTCTAAATGGGGATTTAATTAAATGGTTCATCTCATACCTCCAAAACTTGCTTGAGCATTACGTTCTGGAGGCTAAGACGTTAGTCGATAATGTTTAGTTCCATACGACTGCTACAGGATTTAACAAAAACTATTGATCAGCATGGAAACAATAAATTAAGTGTCAATTTGAGATAGTAGTGTTATGTTTTGACAAAAATCATAATAACATTACTCTTGCCTACCGAGGTTATAAAACGAGGTTAATATGGGCAACACTTGGTTTTACGAGCTTATTTTTGAAGAAACAAAGCTCTTTACATCTGAGCTTTTTGGACAGGTTCTTAGTGTGGCTAAGGAGCAAGCCTATAAGCTTCGTTACCCTACATATGTTGCCGATCCTGATGAAGTGGATGCTCTAGAATTTTATGATGTTGAAACATTGTCAACTTACATTTGTTCTCAAGGTGGACACTTTACCGTTTGGCGAGAAGAAGAGGGTATTCTCCTTGGGTTTTATCCCTCAGAGCGATATATTGGTCTCGGCATTCAATATAATCTTCGCAAAGATCGTGACGAACAGATAAGTTTAGATTTAGAAAACCTCTTTTTAGCCTTCTGTCAAAACTTCCAACCGAGTTGTGGCTATTGTGACGATGAGTGGAGTTTGGAGATTATTTTCCCTCGTGAGCTTGCTGAAAATTGGGGGAAATTTCAGAGCAACATTCTAAAACAAGAGCCTCCTATGCTCCTGTTTTGGATAAATTACTTTAGCACAACTTACTTTTCGAAAATTGGTGAATGGCGATTTGAAGAACTTCAACTTTCTAAACTCGTTACAACTCGAGAGCATGGTGTATTCATGTATCTAGCCGCATCGCCTTGGGATATTGAGCACGCTATTCTTGGAGAAGATGGCAAGTATCATCTTATAGAAATAACGTAACTCGAACTACCTTTTAATTAAGGGTATCTTCGGTCTTGTCAGATTTTTGATGAGCCGCACTGGTAAAATCGCGTGTTCCCCGACGGGTCAGAGCGCCTTTAGTGCGCTTCCCGCCGGAAAATGGAGCCAGAGGCTAAAGCCCAATACGGTTGGGATAAGGGTTAACAGAGACGAACGGTTAAGGGAAAAGGGAGAGAGGGTTGGGGCGGATGGCGGTCAGCGAAGTGCTTGCGTGGAAACTTACTCAAGCGGCGCTTGACGAGGCGAGGATTGATACGATTATCACGCGGTGGGATTTGCCAAAAAGCGACGGTATCACACAATACGGGGTGGAAACCAAGCGGGAAATGGAAATAAGGCAAGGGTAAACTGTCACGAACCACCCGCAAGGCTTGGATGAAACTCAGTCGATCTGGATCAAGGGCGACAGACTGAGCCGCATGTAACATCCAACAGCGGATGACAAAGTGAGCAATGAGTAAGGCATAGACTTCTTGAATAACACCCACCGGTCGCTGAGAGCGAAACGGCTGTTGGGACAAGCGTTGATGGGTATCCAACTCGTCAATGGTCACTTCAATTTCCCAGCGTTCGTGGTAAGTACAGACCAGATCTAAGGCAGGGGCAAGTTGCGGATCGAGCAAAGAGGTGATTAAGCGATGACGTTCGCCATGACCGGGACGCTGCGGATCATCTAAGGTATAGACCACGACCCGCACGGGCAGATGATTGGGTTGACCAGCAGGGGCATCTTCCCACACCATCTCGGCTAAAAATGATCCATCTGCCAAGTGAGAAAGCGGGTCGAGCCGCCAGCGTTTCTCGACCCGTGCTAAGAAGTCCGCTCCGTGTGCACGGACACCTAATAAGGTTTCGACACTGCTTAACCCCATATCCATCATCACCAACGTTTCGTCTGAGAGAGACCGTAACAAGCGACGGAGATAGACTTTTTCGCTGGCACAGTAGGGCCAAATACCAGCATCAAAAATGATGGGGCTACCGCATTCCACCAGATACAGACAGCGTAGTTGTGGGTAAGCACTGTCACCATAGCTATTCGTCGACCGACCAAAATAAGCCGCGTTACTGAGACTGTCAGCCACCGTTTCAACGGTGCCATCCAAAGCGACTAAGCGTTTGCCAAAGCGAAAGCTGCCGGGTGTCGCTGGCGTGGTTTGCGGATGACAGACTTGTTTAAACAGACATTCGAGCGGTTTTGCCCCTAGACGGTAACGGGCTTCACTGATCGAACTTTTATCCGCACTCCACAAACGGGGCAATACTCCTACGCTTAAGGCTGGTAATCCGACCAGTTTTTGCTGAACATAATCCAATGATTCATGGCTGAACCAATGCCGCACAATACACAAAATCATGACCAACAAGGCGGGCAGTTTTCGGTAGCGTTGTTCCCGTGCGCCACACTCATCCAGCACCTTTTCCATCACTGAACGCGGTACAAAAGTAAATAACTGGGGTAAGAGCAATAGCGGATGGCACTGGTCAAACAAGGACTTGAATCGTATGCTCGTCATAGACAGATGACCTTATCGGCTGGTTGGTTTGGTCACTTAACTATGCCGCATATTTCATCTGTCTACCTTATCCCAACCGTATTGGGCTTTAGCCTCTGGCGGTAAACTATTTACTTACACATCTCGTCCATAATCGCCTTGACGATGGCGATGTCCACTTCGGTGAACACGCACAAATGGATCCTTTCCAGCGGAAAATTCTTGGTACTTTTATGCTTCATTAGAAAATCTTTAAAGCAGTCGATCATCGGTGGCGCGACCTCAATCGTGGATCGTCCACCTTGTCCCGCGCCAAACAGCGGGAAAACGATGCTCTTAATCGGCATATAAGCCTCGGTGGCTTTTTGTTCCCGTTCATAGGCATCCGTACCCGCTGGCGAAATTACACCTTTATTCTCGTTAATTTCCATCATCAAATTCAAGCAGTTCAACACCGTTTGACGCACACTGGCATCCGTCTGGATCGGAGTCACGCTGCGGTTGCGTGGATGCACATAAACCGTAGACGCATGAAAAATATAACGCGCGCCATTCTTGACCAACACACTCTTGGCATGACCGGCATGTGTCGGGATGACCTGTTCCATCTCAATCGGACGGCTGCCAAACCCTTCGCCTTTTACCACCTGTTGATCCAGTTCCAGCTGAACCGTATCCTCAAGCAGCTTACCGTTTCGAATATATGAACCTTCCCGCCGCAGCGCCGACGACAGCACCGCGCTTTCATAAATCCGCGCCATTTGCATGTAATTGTTCTCGGTGTTCACCAGCACATCAATGTTTTGCATTTCGGTCATATCACCACTGGCAAGGCAAATTTTGCGCCCCGGCAGAATCTCATAGGTCGCATAATAAGGATCGCTGTTAGCTGCTTTGCGGGCATAGCGCAGAGTCCGCAGTTTATCCATCCATTCCTTTTGAGCATCGCGCGTCTTTTTCGAAAGGCTTTCGATACTCTCGATAATCGGCGGGTAATTCGGTGTCGCGCTGGCGAAGTTCAAAAATTGCATATCTGAAATGGCGAGTTTTTCTTGAACCTCGCGCAGTACCTTTGCCAGTTCTGCTTCCTCGATAATCGCAATCGGCAAAATCGAGACATGCGCCCCGCGTGCCACATCGACTTCACGCTGCACCCATTCCGAAAGATGCGTCGCCTGTTCCAGCAGCACGATCAACACGTCGCTGGTATGAATGTTGTCATAAATCGTCTCCGCCCATCGCACGCCGCCCTTATTTTTGAGTTCCTGAGTATCAATGAAAATCTCGTAACCAAATTCGTTCCGCAGCGCGTCCGCCAGAAAATTACCCTCGGCCTTGCTGTGCGGGATGTTCCGGTAGCTGATAAAAATCTTGATATTCTTGATGTTTTTGGTCGTCGGCATGATTCTTTTAGAACCTACTCATCTCGTTTTATTCCCTCCATCGCTTGCGGGGGAGGGTTAGGGTGGGGGTCTAGATTAGGTTGATTGGCTGTTTTTGAAAACCTCATCCTATTCTATACTGACTTCAGTATTTCAACAGGAATCAGCCAAATCATGCCTAAACAAGTCAACATCATCAGCGAGAAGCGCGTCTTCGATCAACACTTCAAAATTGACGAAGCTCACCTTCAATATCAACTTTTCAATGGCGAAATGAGTCCCGAACTCACCCGCCTCAACTTCAATCGGGATGATAGTGCCGCTGTCCTGCTGCATGATCCCATGTTGGATACCGTCATTATGACCGAGCAGTTTCGCTATCCGGTTTCCACCAAAACCGGTGGTTGGATTCTCGAAATCCCTGCCGGAACCATCGAAGAAGATGAAAACACCGATCCCACCATTACGCTGCGCCGCGAACTCATGGAAGAAATCGGTTATAGCGTCAATAGCTTCCGCAAAGTCGCTAGCTTTTTTGTATCACCCGGCGGCACCTCCGAGCGTATTTTCCTCTTTTATGCCGCCATTCGACCTGAGGATAAAATCGCTGCTGGTGGCGGACTCGTGGCCGAAGGCGAAGACATCCGCATGGTGACGATGGCTGTCAAGGAAGCCCTCTACAAAATCTCTACCGGCGACATCATGGATGCCAAAACCATCATCGGCCTCCAATGGTTGCAGATCAACCGCGATACCTTACTGCCCGTATCCGGTCATTAACCTACGCTCTAGCACTCACCATCCATC